>JAJDDS010000217.1 GCA_029260195.1 Phycisphaerae bacterium | reverse complement strand
GTCCAGCGGCGCGAGCGTCTTGTCGGCCCGCTGGAAGGCGAAGCTCGTGATCATGCCCTGGTGATAGAGACGCCGGAAGGGCTCGGGCGTGCTCACCTCGCCCAGGTCGTACAGGATCATGTGCCACAGCCGCGCGTAGAGCAGGTGGAGCACGGCGTGCTCGGCGCCGCCGACGTACTTGTCGACGGGCATCCAGTATTTTTCGGCTTCGTGGTCACAGAAGCGGTCGGTGTTGTCGGGGTCGAGGTAGCGGAGGTAGTACCAGCAGGACCCCGCCCATTGGGGCATCGTGTTGGCGTCGCGAACGAACGATCGGCCGTCGCGGGTGACGGTCATCCACTCCTCGGCGCGGGCGAGCGGCGGGCGCGGGAGGATCTCGGCGTCGTCGGGCATGACCTCGGGCTTGAAGTCGGTCAGTTCGGGGAGCTCGTCGGGCACGGTCGCGATGGCGACGGCGACGGTCTCGCCGTCGTCGGCGTGGTGCACCGGGATCGGTTCACCCCAGTATTTCTGACGCGAGAAGACCCAGTCGCGGAGCTTGTAGTTGACGGCGCCCTTGCCGAGGCCGCGAGAATCGAGCCATTCGATGATCTTGGCCTTCGCTTCCGCCGTCGGCAAATCGTTGAGCGCACAGACGTCGTCGCCCAGTGCGGTTTCGCCGGGCGGGGATTGGACGGCTGTTCCTTCACCGCTGAACGGGGCGTCAAAGATACGCGGGGCTGCGACGTAGAGCTTGCGAATCGTCTCGGGTGTGAGGCCGGCGTCGTGGCGGTGCTCCTGGAGGAAGTCGCCGGCTGACCGGATGTGCTCGGCGCGCCGGGGGGCGTCCTCGGCTTTCCAACGCTCGACGCTTTTCTCGATGGCGTCGACCGCGGCTGCCCGGAGATCGGCGAAGCTGCCCTTGGGCAGTCGAGCATCATTATCCGCCCAGTCTTCGGTGGGTTCGACGACGGCGATGATGTCGAGGTCGAAGGTCTTGGCGAACTCGAAGTCGCGAGTGTCACCACCTGGCACTGCCATGATCGCTCCAGTGCCATATCCCATGAGCACGTAATCGGCGACCCAGATCGGGATGCGCTGGCCGTTGACGGGATTGAATGCGCACGCACCGGTGGCGACGCCGGTTTTCTCCTTGGTGTCGGCGGTGCGGTCGAGATCGGATTTGTGGCGCGACGACGCGACGTATTGATCGACGGCGGCTCGTTGTTCGGGGGTGGTGATGCGTTCGACCAGCGGATGCTCCGGGGCGAGGACCATGTAGGTGGCGCCGAAGAGGGTGTCCGGGCGGGTGGTGTAGACGCGGATCACGTCGTCGTCGGGCGCGTGGGGATAGGTCCCGCGCGAGGCGAACCACGACGCGAAGTCGGCGACGGTCGGCGCGTCACATCCGCCGGAGGCGATGGGGAAGTCAACCTCGGCGCCGGTGCTACGGCCGATCCAGTTGCGTTGCATCTGCTTGATCGGTTCAGCCCAATCGAGCGTGTCGAGGTCCTTCAGCAGCCTGTCGGCGTAGCGCGTGATGCGGAGCATCCACTGTCGCAGGGGTCGGCGGAAGACGGGATGGTCGCCGCGGTCGCTGCGGCCTTCGTTGGTGACTTCCTCGTTGGCCAGGACGGTACCGAGCGCCGGACACCAGTTGACGGGGACCTCGTCTATGTAGGCGAGGCGTTCGGAGTCGATCACACTGCGGCGTTCGTCTTTGTCCAATGATGCCCAGTCGCGACAGGGGTCGTCGGCTGGGTGGTAGGTGATGGTGAGCGATTTGGTGACGCCGAGGCTGCCCGCTTGGATGTCCGTCGTCAAGGCGTCGATGGGGCGTGCGGCGTCGGCGCGGCGATCGTACCAGCTATTGAACAGCTCGGTGAAGATCCACTGGGTGTGTTTGTAGTACTTCGGGTCGCAGGTGGTGACGTCGCGGTCCCAGTCGTAGCTGAACCCGAACATCTTGAGCTGGCGACGCATGTTCTCGATGTTCTTGGTGGTGGTGATGGCCGGGTGGACGCCGGTCTCGATGGCGTACTGCTCCGCAGGGAGCCCGAACGCGTCGAAGCCGATCGGGTGCAGCACGTTGAAACCTCGCATGCGCTTGTATCGGCTGTAGATGTCGGTGGCGCAGTAGCCAACCGGATGTCCCACGTGGAGTCCCGCACCGCTGGGGTAGGGGAACATGTCGAGGATATAGCATTTGGGCTTGGACGGATCGAATTCGGGATCGCCGGGGTTGGGGGTCTTGAAGGTGTGGTTGTCACGCCAATACGCCTGCCACTTGGCTTCGATGGCCGTGAAATCGTACGTGATGCGTGTTGTTTGGTCGGTCCGTGTTATGGGCGCGTCGGCCATCCGTTCTTTCCCGCAGTTGATCCGCAAAAATGGTTGCGAGAGTGTAGTCCGCAGCCTACGCCGAATCAACCGGCGCTCGGGGGGGGGCGGCGCAAGAGCGCGGGGAGCCGATCCTCCAGCCCCCCGCGCGATACATGCGTCACGGAACACGTCCAACCATGGGCTAACGGACTGCCACGCCGTCCGCTATCCCGACGACGCGGTTCCTACGGACAGGTGCCCGACGGGCAGGCGTAATACGGAGACGGGATCTGCGTCG
>JAJDDS010000216.1 GCA_029260195.1 Phycisphaerae bacterium | reverse complement strand
TACTCGCCGGTGAAGCAGGCTGTGCAATACTGGTCGGCGGGCATCTTGACGCACTGGAGCATCTGCTGGGGCGAGAGGTACTGCAACGAATCGACCTCCAGATATTTTCGGATTTCTTCCACCGATCGCGAGTTGGCGATTAACTTGGATTCGTCCGGGAAGTCGATCCCGAAGTAGCAGCCATGGCGAATAGGGGGGCTGGCGACGCGAAGGTGGATCTCGGTCGCGCCGGCGGATCGCAAAGCGCCGATCTTGCCACGCGTCGTGGTTCCCCGCACGACTGAATCCTCGACGACGATTAGGCGCTTTCCGCGCACCACATCCTTGATTACACGTAGCTTCACCTTGACCTCGCGCGCCCGCGATGACTGATCCGGCATGATGAACGACCGCCCGGCGTAGTGGCTGGTGGTGAACCCGCGACCGAGCGGCAACCCGCTTTCCGTGCTGTATCCAATGGCCGCGCATCGGGCGCAGTTCGGAATCGGGACGACCAAGTCGGCGTCCACCGGCGCGACCTTCGCCAGCGCGCGGCCCATTCGTTCGCGGACCAGATGGACGTTTTCGCCGAAGATGTTGCTGGAGGGATCTGCGAAGTAAATGTGCTCGAAGATGCACGCCGCGCCGCGGCCGTCCGTGTCGCCGCCGAATCTCCGCGAGGACTCGCCATCCTTGGTGACCGTCAGGATTTCGCCGGGCTCGATGTCGCGGACGTACTCGGCGTCGACTATGTCCAGGGCGCAGGTCTCGGAGGCGACCACCGTCGCGCCGTTCGGCATCTTCCCGAGACACAGCGGCCGAAACCCAAGCGGATCGCGTACCGCAATCATACGATCCGCAAACAGCAGCAGTAGTGAGTACGCTCCTTGCAGGTGACTCAACACGTGCGCGAGCGGGTTGGTCTTTTCCTGGTGGGACGGTTTCGCCAGCAGGTGGATGATGACTTCGGTGTCGCTGGTGGTTTGATAGATATGCCCGTGTGCTTCGTAGTCCCGTCGCAGCAGGGCGGCGTTGATGAGGTTCCCGTTGTGGGCGATCGCCACCTGCCCACCGGCGAACTCGAACATGAGGGGCTGAGCGTTGTGGCTGGAGCAGGAACCGGTGGTCGAGTACCGAACGTGGCCGATGGCCGAGGGGTTGCGGAGTTCCTCAAGCCTGCGCTTGTCGAAAATCTCATTGACCAACCCGAGTTGTGCCGTTCGCTTGATGCGCTCCCCGTTCGTCGTACAGATCCCAGCGGATTCCTGCCCGCGATGCTGTTGGGCGAACAGGCCGAGGTGTGTCATGGCGGCCGCGTCTTCGTGGCCGAACACACCGAACAGCCCGCAATGGTGCCTGACGGAACGCTCTTCGGAGGGAATTCCCATACGTTCTTCGAAATTGGGGTGGCGGACGCGAGAAACAACCAGCTACCGAATCGACGCAAGGCCGGATCATAATCCGCCGCGCCGTCGACGTCAAATCTCACCGTGCCAAACGCGGGATCAACCCGGATCAAAGCTCCGAGTCGCGGTCGGCGGCTGTTTGACGAGCCGACCCCACCCCGCTACCGTCGGATGTTCGGCGGGTCCGAGACCATCACCCGAATCCCTAAAATACGGCGGTTCAACATGAATCCCACGGTATTCAACTGGAGGAGTACGGTCGTGCGAAGTTTGCTAACAGCGTGCGTGCTCATTGTCGGAGCCGGCTGCGCGGTCACCTCCGGGCAGCAGGAAGTTTTCACACCCGAGCACGTCGCGAGGATCAAGAGCGTATCAAGCGTCAGAATGTCCCCCGACGGCCACGGCATTGCGTACGTGCTCAACGTGCAACGCAAACCCAACGACGAGGACGATGGTGCCGCTTGGGCTGAGCTTCATCTGGTTGATCTCGCCGGGACCAGCCGCCCGTTCGTGACGGGGGAAGTCAACGTCTCCAACATCGACTGGACCCCCGACGGCAGCGGCATCTCGTTCATCGCCAAGCGCGGCGACGACGAGCACAAAGCCCTCTACGTCATCCCGGTCGACGGCGGGGAGGCACGAAAGGTCGTCGAACACGACACGAACGTTGGCGAATACACCTGGAGCCCATCGGGCGATCGCGTTGCCTTCCTCGCGAAGGAGAAGGAGGACAAGGAACGCAAGAAACTCAAGGACAAGGGATTCAAGGCAGAGGTTTACGAGGAGGATTTTCGTCCGGTCTGCATGTGGATCGCAACACCGGGCGACGATTCCGCGGCCCCGAGCCCTTTGGAATTGCCGGGATTCCCCTCGACCCCCCGGTGGAGCCCCACGGGTGACCGTATCGCTGTCGCGCTGGCACCAACGCCGCTCATCGACGACCGCTACATGAAGCGGAAAATTCACATCATCAATGCCGAGAGTGGTGAGGTTCTGGCAAAACTGGAGAATCCGGGAAAACTCGGCGACGTCCGCTGGTCGCCCGACGGCACGCACCTCGCCATCATCTCCGGAGAGGACATGAACGACCCCGCCGCGGGCAGGTTGCTGATTGCGCCCGCCGACGGCGGCGCCTTCCAAGACCTCCTCCCCGGCTACGTCGGCCACGTCGCCGCCATCCGCTGGCGCGACAAAGACAACGTGCTCTTCATCGGTGATGAGGGATGTTTCACAACGTTCAATCGGGTGCGGATGGACAGCGGAGCCCGCGTCACCATCGTCTCCGACGACACTCCGATGATCCTGCGCGCTCTGAGCCTTGCGGGTGACGGGCGGTCAGCCGCGTTCGTAGTCGAGACCCCGCGGCATCCGCGTGCGGTTTACACGATGAAACACGGCGATGACGAACCCCGCCGTCTGACCAACGCTAACCCCTGGCTCGCGGATGTGAAGTTCGCCAGGCAAACGGTCGTCAAATACAGGGCTCGCGACGGCATGGGGATCGAGGGCGTCCTCATGCAACCGCTCCCGGGTTCCGGTTCAAAACCGTATCCGCTCATCATGACCGTCCATGGCGGACCGGAATCGCACTACTCGAACGCCTTCCTGACGCGCTACAGCGGCGGCGGACAAGTCGCAGCCGCCCGTGGGTTCGCGGTGTTTTATCCCAACTATCGTGGCAGCACCGGTCGCGGCGTAGGGTTTTCAAAACTGGGACAAGCCGACTACGGTGGGGGGGAGTTCAACGACCTCGTCGACGCGATCGATCATCTCGTCAAGGTCGGCGTCACCGGTGGATCGTACGGCGGGTTCGCGTCGGCTTGGTGCGCGACCAAGCTCACCGAGCACTTCGCAGCCGCTGTCATGTTCGTCGGCATCAGCGATCAGATCTCGAAATTCGGCACGACCGACATTCCAAATGAGATGTACCTGGTTCATTCCCGGACTTGGCCGTGGGACAACTGGGAGTTTTTCCGCGAGCGAAGCCCGATCTCGTACGTCCAGCAGGCGCGGACGCCGATCTTGATTATGCACGGAAAGAACGACACACGCGTCCACCCCAGCCAATCAATGGAGCTGTACCGCTACCTCAAGACGCTGGGGAACGTACCGGTCCGTCTGGTGTTCTACCCCGGAGAGGGCCATGGCAATCGCAAAGCGGCGGGGCGATTCGATTACTCGTTGCGGCTGATACGCTGGATGGAGCATTACCTGAAAGGCGACGGTGGCGACCCACCACCGTACGAACTGGACTACGGATTCGCGGAAGACGAAGACGAAGGCGAAGACGAGTAACGCGGCGCTGCCCGCCCCGCGCTCTACGGTGATCCGGTGAAGGTCGTCTGCATCCGCGCCACGTCGGCGAAATCGATGTCCATGTCGAGGTCGCCGTCGGCAGCCTGACACGTTTGCGTCACGGGAATCCCGCCCGGACCGGTCATGCAATCCAACAACGCCTCGAAATCGAAACCGTCCACGTCGCCATCCGTATCGAGATCCCCGAACGCACCGGGGATATAGGCGACGGTGATCGTCCGGTCGGCTGCGATGTCGGTTAGAATCGTGCGCTCACCATTCGGCCAATCCACCCGCAGTTCGTCGATCACGTCGGCAGTGCCCAACCCGAAGTGGGCTGACAATTCGCTATGACTCAGGAAGTTGTCACCGCTGGTGATGACCCGAAGTTCCGACTCCCCGTCGGTCGTGACCGTCACCTTCGCGCCGTAACCCCGGGCCGGCACGCTGGGCTCGCCGGCCGCCACCAGAAACACGCGAAGCCAATGTGTATCCGGACCACTGAGATTGTTGCGGTACAAGGTGATCGGCTGATTGTTGGCGAAGATGAGCACGTCCTGATCGCCATCGTTCTCCAGATCGAAGTTCACCATTCCCCGGCCGTACCCGAAGTGCATCATCCCGGCTTGGATGGCGACCTCGTCGAACGTGCCAAGTTCGTTCTGAATCCACAGGTACGATTGCTCGTTCGTATACTGGCCGCCGATTCCGCCGTTGGTCTCCGCGAGGTCAACCAGTCCATCATGGTTGAAATCGACGCTGAGCGCCCCCCATCCGTACCCGCCGTCGTCGACGCCGAGATCAGCAGCCACCTCGTCGAACTGGTGGTCGCCGAGGTTTAGGTAGAGCTTGTTGCCCGTCCAGAACGAGTCGTTGTCGATCGACGTGACGTACCGGTCGATGACGCCGTCGCCGTCGTAGTCGCCGACCGTCCCGCCCATGCCGTTCTCTTCCTGGCCCATGCCGGATTGAAACGTGATGTCCGTGAACGAACCGTCACCGTTGTTGCGGAAGTAGCGGCTCGTTCCGAAGTCAGCGGTGAGGAGCATCTCGGGATACCAATCGCCGTCCATGTCCAGGAATCGCGGCGTAAACGCGAACATGCTGACTGGAGTCCCGCTGAAGAACCCGATCGCCTGCGTCATGTTGGTGAACGTCTCGTCGCCATTGTTGCGGAAGATCTTGCTGCCGTTGTTGCCCGACGACGAGCCCGCTACGAACAGGTCCAGATCACCGTCGAGATCATAGTCGCCCCATCCGCTACCCCATCCGTCCTGTGTACTTGGATGCGTGAAGTTGACCCCGGCGGCGGCTGCCACGTTCGTGAACGTACCGTCCCCGTTGTTGCGATAGAGCTTGTGATGTCCCGGAGTGGCGCCGCCGGACGAGGGACCGGCACTCGTTTCATAGATATCCAGCCACCCGTCACGATTGAAATCGCTGACCGACGCGCCCTTGCCCTTGTGCTGCGCCGTAATACCCCATGCGGCGGCTTGATCGGTGAAGGTGCCGTCCCCGTTGTTGATGAACAGCTTGTCCAGGACGCCGCCGTTGCCGCCGCTGATGACGAAGATGTCCTGCAGCCCGTCGTTGTTGAAATCGCCGACCGCGCCGCCGCCGGTGTAGTTCGAGTTCGAGTACCCCGACGAACTGTGGGTCGTGGCTACTCCCGATGCGAATGTGATGTCCTCAAACTGCAAATCGCCCGCTCGGGCGGTGACTGACAGAGTTTGGCTCGCAATGCACGACAGCAACAAGCGGCGATTGAATTCAGCCATATCACGACTCCGTTGGGTGGGTGTGTTCAACGCGGCCATCGCCGCAGGCTGGTCGCTCGCGATCACTTCCATCAACTCGAATGCACCAAGGCGTTCGCGTGTCGCGGGTGGGGCGGCCCAAAAACCGCCTGGGTTCACGAGTGTACCGATTCCGCGGGCCTATTGCACGTCCAGTATCGCCGTCTGCGTGATCGACGCCGTGATGTTCGGATCGTTGACGTCCGTGACCGTCACGTCGAGCTGGATCAACGCATCGCTCACGTCAGCCGGCGCCGCGAAAACGAAAATGTAATGGTCGAGCACGCCGCTAAAGCCGTCACCGGTATCCGCCAGCGTCACCTGAAAAGTGTTCTCAAAGGCCAAGACCGTCTGGTCGTCGACCTTGATGACGCGTCGCGTGAGATTCACCGATGCTCCCGGGTCAAACCCCGCCACGCGCAGGCTCAGGAACGAGTCGATGAACCCCTGCACCCCCGCGAACCCTGTGTACGCGTCACCCTCGCCCATGCGTACGTAGGGACCGGTGTTGCTGAGACCGAGTTCGACGTCCGGATCGCTCGTCGTGGCGCAGACCACACCGTCACAGTTCTGTCCGAGCGGGCAGTTCGCCTCGAAGCAATCGCAGCCGTCCGGAATGCCATCGCCGTCGGCGTCCGCGCTGTCATCGAAGCCCGGACACAGATCGTCCGAATCGCACGACCCGTCGCCATCGGAGTCATCGTTCGCGTCCAGAGGGCAGACGTCGCAACCGGAGGGCACGTCATCGCCGTCGACGTCGTCGTTGTCGTCGGACCCCGCACAGACATCACATCCGTCCGGAACACCGTCCGCGTCCCCATCGGCTGAGTCGCTCGCCCCGGGGCACGCATCGCACGCGTCGCCGACGTTGTCGCCGTCGCCGTCGAGCTGGGTTGGGTTAGACACCAGCGGGCAATTGTCACACCCATCCGGTAGGCCGTCGGTGTCCGCGTCGACCGCGTCGTTCGATCCGGAACAGAGATCGCACGCGTCGCCCACGTTGTCGGCGTCGGCGTCGTCCTGGCTCGCGTTGGAGACCAGCGGGCAGTTGTCACTTGCATCCAACGCGCCGTCCCCGTCGTCGTCCGGATCACACGCATCACCCTCACCATCGTCGTCCGTGTCCGTCTGATCCGCGTTGGCCACCGATGGGCAGTTGTCGCCCGCGACCGGGATGCCGTCATTGTCGTCGTCATCCGCGCACGCATCCCCGACGCCGTCGGTGTTGGAATCGCTTTGCGTCGGATTTTCGGTCAGCGGGCAGTTGTCGTCTGCGTCGATGACCCCGTCGTTGTCGTCATCATCGTCACACTCATCGCCCGCTGTATCGCCGTCCGCATTTGCCTGATTCGTATTGGCGACGAGCGGGCAGTTGTCAGCCGCGTCCAGAATCCCGTCGTCGTCATCGTCCAGGTCGCACGCGTCACCCTCGGCGTCCTGGTCGTTGTTCGCCTGACTGACGTTCACCGCGTCCGGGCAGTTGTCACAAGAATCGGTCAGCCCATCGCCGTCCGCGTCCGCATCGCATTCATCGGGAACGCCGTTCTCATCGCAGTCCGCGCTCTCGCCGTCGGTGATGTCGTCGCCGTCGTCGATCTCGTTCCCGTTGCAATCGACGATGTCGTCCTCGCCGTCCGTCGGTACGTCGTCGACGATTGGTTCCGGCTCATCGACGACATCCTCGTCTTGCTCACGGTCCAGCGGCGAACCGGGCGCCGGTTCCGGCGGGACAGCCACGATCTCCGGATCGCCATACGTCCGTACCAACGCCAACCCGCGGAACGGCGGCGCGAAACGCCCGCCCACCGCGTAGAATCGGCCCTCACCGTCCGCCCAGATCGCGTGCAGCGACTCGGTCGTATCCGTGGGCTCAACCGTCAACTCACCTGTGGCGACATCGAACACCCCGGCGTACCCGTTCACCCCGCCGACGATGGCTTCGGTCGAAGCCACCATGTACACCGCGTTAAGGCCCGGTGTCGAACTGAACTGTCGCGTCGTCCATGCGCGGCCGTCGTAGACGGAGACCCGCGCGATTCCCCGTCCGCCGACGGCGACGATGTTGTCTTCCGACGTGCCCCAAAGCGCGATCAGGTCGTCATCAGCCGCCGCGCCCCCGGGGACTTGCGCCCATTCCCGACCGTCGAACTCGATGATCAATCCGCGCTCTCCGACGGCGAATAGTTTGGAACCGATTCCCCATACTTTGAACAGCGACGCGGAGTTGCGGTCGTTTTCCGGAACGTCGACGGGCGTGAACTCCGCCCCGTCGAAGCGCATCAACACCGGACCGTTGTCATCCACGTCGTCGATGTTGCCTCCGACGATCCACATGTCGTCCGGCGCCGACCCCCAGATGCCCCACAAGTCCTCGGTCGTCCCGCTGTCCAACTCCGACCACGCGCTTCCGTCGTAGTGGATCACGCCGCCGCCTCGCCCGACGGCGTACACGTCGTCCGAACCGAACCCGAACACCCACACGAGCAGCGGCATCTCGGGAACGTCCATCTCCGACCAGACCGTTCCGTCGTAGTGGAACACGCGACCGAACTCGTCGCCGCCGACCGCGAACACGTCATCCTCACCCGACCCCCACACGGCTGACAGCACGCCCGAGTCGGTGGCTTCGAACGCCGACGACCAAACGACGTCGCCCGACGTCCCCTGGGAAGTTGTGGTCGGGTCCATCGGGCAGCCGCACAGCAGTGACAACCATATGACACTCAGAGGCCCCCAGATTGCCCGTGTGGATCCGGAAACAGCCCGGTCGGCGAACGCTTTCATCGAACATCCCTCTACTTGTTGAGATTCGAGGCATGGCAGACCCGGACCGTGCGACCGCGGACGCCGCCCGCTTGCCGGAAACGGGCGAACGTGCTCTGACGATCGACGCTCTGGGCGCGATGCAGCCCGAACGAACACACAAATGCAAGCCGGGGACAGGGGAGGCTGAATCCCCCCCGACGGCTCCGCCCCGACACGCGCCCGATTATAGCGGCAATCCCCGTGAACATGCGCGGGAGTCACTTTTCGTCCGAGGGGACGGCCCCGGCATGAAGCGGAACTGGCTTTATTGTGTCAACGATTTAGTCGGTACGCGAAACGCCGACAGAGGTTCCGCGTAATCAGGTTCCGAGGTGGGGGGCGACGACGTCGGCGCGTCAGTCAGCTCTCTTGGATTTCCTTGGTCTTGGCACCCACGAGCTTGTCGACTTCATCCTCGCGGTTTTTGGTTCGCTTCTGGATGGCGTCCTTCGCGTCCGCAGCCTGATCCTCGCTCAACGTCGAGTTCTTCTTCTCGGCGTCGACACGTTTGTTCATGTCGCGGCGCACGTTTCGGATGGATATCTTCTGCGCCTCGCCCATCTTTTTGACCTGCAACACCAACTGTTCACGTCGTTCCCCGGAAAGGGGCGGAATGGGCAGACGAATCACCTTGCCGTCGCTCATCGGTGTGATGCCCAACGCCGACGCCTGCAGCCCGCGCTCGATGTCCTTGATCGTCCCTGGATCGAACGGCTTGACGAGGATGCTCGCCGGCTCGGGAACGCTGATCGTCGCGAGTTCGCGCAGGTTCATCGAACTACCGTATGCCGCAACCTCGATCTTGATATGATCCACCAACCCCGGTGTCGCCTGGCCGGTTCGCACGCCGCGAAGTTCTTCGTTCAAGTAGTCGACAGCCTTGGCCATGGCTGCATCACATTGCTTTTCGATCTCGGCGGTTGGCATCGCGAATCCTTTCGACGCGCTATCTAACCCGACACAACTGTTCCGACGCGCTCTCCCTCGACGACCTTCCGCATGTTACCGGATTCCTTCAGATTGAATACTACCACCGGGATGTGATTTTGCTGGCACATCACCATGGCGGACAGGTCCATCACCTTCAACCGGCTGTCGATGAACTCGTTGTAGGTCAGATCCTCGTGGAGCTGCGCGTCTGGGTCCGACATCGGGTCCGCCGAGTACACACCGTCAACTTTGGTGGCTTTCAGCAGGGCGTCCGCTCCGATTTCCGACGCCCGTAGGGCTGCGGCGGTGTCTGTCGTCACGAATGGGTTCCCGGTCCCGGCTGCGAAGACGACAACCCGGCCTTTTTCGAGATGCCGCATCGCGCGCCGGCGCACGAACTTCTCACACACGCGATCAATGGCGATTGCGGATTGGACACGGGTCTCGACACCGATCGACTCCAACACCTCTTGCACCGCGATCGCGTTGATCACCGTCCCAAGCATGCCCATGTAATGGGCTGCGGGTTCAGCGATCTTGATTTTTTTGGCGAGATCTCCCCCGCGAACGATGTTTCCCCCCCCGATCACCAGCCCCAACTCGACCCCCGACTCGACCACCAGCTTGATCTCGGCGCCGATCCGCTGCAACTCTTCGGCGTCGATGCCGCTGGTTCCCTGGCGACACAACCCCTCCCCGCTGATTTTCAGAACAACACGCCGGTATTTGAGGTCGGCCATCGAGTCTTAATCCGAACCGGTCAGCGTCCGAAAACCGGCGCCGGAGCGCCGGCTTGCGATCCGATCAACCGATTTTGAACGAGCACAGGTCGACCACCGCGCCGACGCCAGCCTGCTTCAACACGTCGCCCACCTTCGTCTTCGATACCTTGACGTGTTCCTGTTCCATCAGTGCGTGTTCCGCACAGAATGCGTTCACCTTGCCCTGGGCGATCTTGTCGACGATTGCCGCCGGCTTCCCTTCGCCCTCAGCCATCTCCCGCGCCAGCTTCTCGATCTCCTCGATCTGGTCGGCTGGAATGCTCGCACGCGTGATTGCCATCGGATCCGAGAACACGACATGGTGACACAGGTCCACGCCGACCTGCGCGTCGGTCGGCGTCGCGTCGAGCACGATCAGCACGCCGCTCTTGCCATCGTGATGCACGTATCCACAGAGGTATTCACCTGTCATTCGCCGAGCCCCGTGCAGCTTGATGTTCTCGCGCAGCAGGCCGAAGACTTCGGTGATCTCGTCACCGATCGTTCGCCCGCCCGTCATCGAGGATGCCAATGCCAACGTCTCATCCGCCGACGGTTCAGCGTTGTTCTGAGCACGCACCGACGTTGCGATTCCATCAGACAGTGCGATGAATTGATCCGTCTTGGCGACCGGAGCTGTCTCACAGCGCAGATCGACAATCGCGCCGGTCTTGCGGTCCTCGGCGATGCACAGCCCCACCCGTCCCTCACCAGTCACATTCGCCGCCCGCGAAGCCATCTTGCCCTTGAACTTCTTCTGAAGGAGGTTTTTGGCTTCCTCGGTGTTGCCGTTAGCGTCGGTCAACGCGGTTTTACATTCCATCATCGGCATCCCGGTTTCTTCCCGAAGTGCCTTCACTTGAGCGGCAGTGATCCCCGCCATCGTCTTCATCTCCGTTGTTTGGGGCACACCTTTGACGGCCGCCCCGAGGTACACGTTGGTTGCTACAGGCTTGGCGGCTCTTTCACAAGAAAGCGAAACGGTCCGCGCCGCGCCGGGCGAACCCGCTGGGTCTCTCACGGCATGCTACTGGGACGAGGTCTCCGGGACACTCGAAGTGGCGACATCGCCAGCCTCTGCGGCGGCGGAATCCGGCGCTATCGATGCCGCGGACTCCACAGCGGGCGCGGCGTCCACGGCCGGCTTTTCAGATGCTCCGTCATCGCTCGCGCGGGCTGTCGTCTCGCGCTCTGAACGCCGCTTGGGCTCCGGTCGATCGTCCTGCGACGGGGCTGTGCGCCCTCGCATACCCTCGGACACCGCGGTGGCGAGGTGAGACAGCACCACGTTGATCGAACGGATGGCGTCGTCGTTGCCCGGGATCGGAATATCCGCGTAGTCCGGATCGGAATCGGTGTCGATCAAGCATACCGTCGGGATTCTCAGCGAACGGGCCTCGCGCAACGCGTTCCCTTCGCGATGCGCGTCCACGATCACCAACGCACCCGGCAAACGCGACATGTCGCGGATCCCGGAGAGGTTACGCTCGATCTTCTGACGCTCGCGAAGGTTTCGCGACGCCTGTTTCTTACTGTATTCCGCCGCTCGACCGTCCGCCTCAGCCGCTTCGAGTTCTTCCAGTCGCGCCAATCGCGAACGAATCGTGCGAAAATTCGTCAGCGTACCACCCAGCCACCGCTCCGTGACCCAGGGCATCTTCGACGAACCCGCATGCTCCTGAACGGCTTCGCGCGCTTGACGTTTCGTGCCGACGAACAGCACATCGTCGCCTCGGGCGACAACCATCGCCACGAACTTCTTGGCGCGCAACAGACCCTTGACCGTTTCACGAATGTCGATGATATGGATCAAATTGCGCTTGCCGAAAATGTACGGACGCATTTTCGGATTCCAACGGCTCACTCGGTGTCCGTAGTGAATCCCCGAATCAACAAGCTGTCGAACTAGCTCCGATGCCAAACGCTGTCTCCTGCCAGGGCCAATGTAGTACAACCGCGAAAAAGCGCAGTGGCGACGGTATCAGGATTCCGAACGAAATCAAGCCATCATTCCCGCCAAAATACGGTTTTCTCCCGCGGCAACGTCCGGCGGGAGTCGCGATACACCATCTCGACGCCCCGCGTCCCGACCCCGATTGCCACCGAAAATGACCCCAAGCCACCTCCATCGCCACAAAACACCGCGAATCTTCATCAGTGCGGCGGAGCCGAGCGCCGATCTCCACGCCGCATCGCTCATCCGTCGTTTCAGGGAAATCCACCCCAATGCACGATTCGTCGGACTCGCCGGACCGAGAATGCGTGACCAAAACTGCCAAACCATCGCCGACATGACCGCTTCGGCTGCCATGATCACGGGCGTCCTCGGCAGCGTTGGCCGAGCAGCCGCGGCCATGGTCGCCATCGATCGCGAGTTCTCCACCCGGCGCTACGACGCAGCCATCCTCCTCGATTCCCCCATGCTCAACTTCCCCATCGCCCTCCGGGCGAGGATGCGAGCTATCCCCGTCCTCTACTACATCGCCCCCCAATTGTGGGCCTGGGGCGCCTACCGCCTCCACAAACTCCGAGCCCGCATCGACAAGCTCGCCGTCGTTCTTCCCTTCGAGGAACAGTTTTTCCGCCATGGCGGCATCGACGCCACCTTCGTCGGACACCCGCTCTTCGATGCTCTGCACGACGCCAAACCGAACCCCCACCGCGTCGCCGAGATCAAGTCCGCTGGGCACCCCATCGTCGCCATTCTTCCCGGTTCCCGAAAGCACGTCATCAGCGAAGTGCTCACAGGACAGCTCGAAGTCGCCCGCGCCGTCCGCGAGCGATTTCCGAATGTTCATATCGGCGTTTCCGTCGCCGACACCGGCGTCAGGGATATCATCGCGTCGCGGCTTGACGAGACGCGCATTCCCGCCACCCTCTACCAGAAGGAAAACGCCGATCTCCTCACCGCAGCCGACTTGACGCTCGTCGCCTCAGGTACCGCCACCCTCGAGGTGGCCTACTATGGCTCGCCTATGATCGTCATGTACAACGGCTCGCGGCTGATGTACCACCTCGTCGGGCGCTGGATGATCCAGATTGACCACCTCTCGCTCGTCAACATCCTCGCCGATCGCAGCCTGGTCCCCGAGTTCATGCCCTACTACACCACGACCCACCCAATCGCCCGCGCTGCCATCGACCTACTCGCTCGCCCGGACGCGCTCGCGGAGATGCGGCGCGACCTGGCTGATACCATCGCGCCCATCAACAAACGCGGCGCCTCGGCGCGCACGGCCAGACTCCTTGACGGTATGATCAACAGCGCCTGACACCGTACCGGTGTCGGAGCTCGCCAAGCCGGACGAATGTCGCGATTCGGGTCGGGCGGCGATGCGCACCATGGGCGTGCGTCGCGATCTGTCATTCCGAGCTTAGCGAGGAATCTAGCCGCGAATTGAGCATCAGCGAGATTCCTCGCTACGCTCGGAATGACAGGGGGATCTCGGAATCACACGTGGCTGCGCTGCCAAGCCCGACGAGCCCTCGATCCGGCTCCGCCAAGGGAATCGCCACCCGAGACGGGATGCGCCCCTTGCGGGTTGAGGCGAGGTGTGCGTTTGACAGGACCAACGGAAGGTGGCAGCTTGGGGCCGGTGCAGCCGAGTTCCGAGGTGGAGGTTGTTATGCGGTGTGTGTGTTGGCGCGGTGCGGGCGCGTGGATCGGAGTTCTATTCCTGGTGAACGGCGCGGGATGCGCGCCGCGGACGATGACCGATGTCGTCGTGATGGGGATGATCCATGACGGTCACGTGATAAGCGAGTCGTACGGGATCGAGCGTGTGAAGTCGTTGATCCGAGCGATCGATCCGGACGCAATCCTGTGCGAGATTCCGCCGGATCGGCTGGGCGCGGCGCTGGACGAGTTCGAGCAGACGGGGGAGGTGACGGAGGCTCGCGTGGCGCGGTTCCCCGAGTATGTGTCCGCCTTGTTTCCGCTGACGCGCGAGATGGACTTCGAAATCGTCCCGTGCGCAGCCTGGACGGCGGATATGGCGTCCGATCGGCGGGCGAAGCTGGCGGCGTTGAAGACCGAGCGCCCGGCGGACTGGGAGGAAATGACGCGATCCGAAGACTGGGCGGACGCCCGGCTGGCGGCGGAGGGGCTGGACGACGACCCGTGGAAGATCCATACGCCGCGCTACGACGCGATCGTCCAGCGGGGGCTCGAACCGTACGATCGGCTATTCAACGACATCTTAGGCCCGGGCGGGTGGACGAACATCAACCGAGCGCACTACGCGCTGATTTCGGAGGCGCTCGATCGTCGGCGCGATTCGGGGGAGCGTATCCTGATCATGTTCGGGGCTTGGCACAAATACTGGATTCTCGATCGTCTGATGGAGCGGGAGGATGTCGTGGTGCGGTCGTTGGCGGAATGCCTCGGCGCGGGGGACTGAAAGTCGAAAGGCAAATGGCGGACGGAACCCGTCAGGAAGGGCTCGCCGATGCGCTCGAACTGGATTCTCACACTGCTGATTCTCGTCGGGTTGGTGCTTGGCACAATCGTCGGGCAACTGCTGTACGACCCCGACTATCGCCTCGATCAGCCCGAATCGCAGCACGCACACGCGACGGCCCTCGCCGTCTTCACATTCCTGGGCAACAACATCTTCATGGGCTTGTTGAAGATGATGATTATCCCGCTGGTAGCCACAAGCGTCATCGTCGGCGTCACCAGCGTTGGTGACTTCCGCAAGCTCGGAAAGATCGGTGGGTGGACCATCTTCTACTACATGGCCACCATGGTCATCGCCGTGACCATCGGACTCGTCCTCGTCACCGCGTTTCAACCCGGGGCGAAAATCAACCAACAGCAACGCGCCGAAGCGGAAGCCGGGTACGCACAGGATACGGACAAGGTCGAAGCCCTCACCGCGAAACAACGGGAGGGGCTCATCGGTGTGGTGCGCGGACTCGTGACGCAGATTATCCCGCTCAATATCGTCGGAGCGGCGTCGGGAATATCCTATTCACCGAAGAAGGTGGCGAACACCGGTCAGCCATTGCCCATCATCTTCTTCTCAATTTTCTTCGGTGTCGTCGTGACGATGATCGGTCCGAAGAACCGCATTATCATCGATGGCTTCGACGCGCTGTTCGAGGTGCTGATGAAGATGGTGCATGGTGTCATTTGGTTGGCACCCGTTGGCGTGTTCGCATTGCTCGCGTGGACCGTTGCGCGGATCGGGCTTGCGGTCTTCGCCAGCGCGATCAGCACGTACATGTTCGTTGTCCTGGCGGGGCTGGCGATTCACGGGCTGGTGGTGCTGCCATTGGTGTTGTGGTTGTTCGCTCGTCCCGGACCCGACGGTTCCCGCAGCCCATTCCGGTTCATGCGACAGATGCGGCAGGCCATCATGACCGCCATCGGCACCGACTCGTCGTCCGCCACACTCCCCGTCACCATCGAGTGCGCGACCGAATTAGGCGGCGTCAGCAAACAGTCAGCCGGGTTTGTCCTGCCCCTCGGCTCGACGATCAATATGGACGGGACCGCGCTCTACGAAGCCGTGGCTGTCGTGTTCTTGGCGCAGGCGTACGGGATGGAGTTGGGGCTGACCACGCTGATCCTGATCGCGATCACCGCCACCCTCGCAGCCGTCGGCGCCGCCGGAATCCCGTCGGCTGGGTTGGTGACCATGGTGATCGTGCTGGACGCGGTGAACGCGAACGTGCTGGCCGCGGACCCGTCAGCCGCCGCCATACCGGTGGCTGCCATCGGGTTGATCATCGGCGTGGACCGAATTCTGGACATGTTCCGAACCGCCACAAACGTCTGGGGAGACGCGGTCGGAGCCCGGATCATCGACC
>JAJDDS010000215.1 GCA_029260195.1 Phycisphaerae bacterium | reverse complement strand
GATGAATGATCCGACGGATGCGATCGGAATCGCCGAGATCGACGGCCCCGATGTTGATTTGACGAACAACCGCGTTTTGATCCTGCGCGATCATCGGACCGGGATCTGGTATCCGCTGGTGCGCACCGGCGACGAGATCGCGGGGCGGATATGGGTCGCGGACGAGCTGGGGGGCGGGTCCAGCATGTTCTGGACCGACAGCGGCGGCAGCGACGGGCGACGCCAGAGTTTCAACGACACGCGGCGTTTGGCGGCCAAGCTCGAATTCACCGACGGTTCCCACGGCGTCTATCTGGTCCGTCCGCCAAGTCTGGGCGATTTCGACGCGGACGGTGACAACGATCTCTTGGACTATGCGCAGTTCTTGGGATGCGTCGGAGTCCCGGGAGGGGGAGAGGTATCCGACGTATGCCAGACCTTTGACCTCGACTGGGACGCGGACGTTGATTTCGCGGATTTCGGTTTCCTTCAGATCCTAATCGGAAGTGATGAGTAATTCGATAGAACGAATTGGATATTGCGATCTTGGGCGTTTTGCAGAAGGCGCGCCCATCGTGTGAGTGGTCAGTACGTCACGCACACGCCAGGATGGCTTCACACGTGCGTTCTGATAGAGGAACCCCAAACCAGATTTATGGAGAACACACCATTGTGCAGAAAGGAAGTTGCATCCCGACGGATTCGTGTGGGGCGAGCAATGGTCGTTCTCGGCGTATGCGCCTCGGCGACCGTCGCGGAAGATCCGCCACCGCAGCGCGTTTTCGACAATCAGGCCGGGGACAACAGCTTCGCGAATCTTGAGAACTGGGACCCGGATGGTCTCCCGCAGCCGGACGAGCAGGTGGTGCATACTATATCCGCTCCGATTCTTGTCGACGTGGGATCGTTCGGGGTCCCCTACCCGATTCATTCGATCCTGGGCGACGAGTCCAGTGAAATGAGAATCGTCGCCGGAACGGCCTGATCACTACGCTCGGCCTCACCGGGACCGAACCCACCTTCTTCCCGATCAGTCTGTACAAAGTGGTCATGGAACCCCAGTCCAAGCTCGAGATCGGCGCCAATGTCCTGCGCGTCGACCTGGAAATCGAAGACAACCCCATCCCCGGCGGGGATGACACCACGCTTATCGTCGGAGGGAACATCACGGGGCCAGACACGGGGCGCGGGCAATGGCAGCTCGGTAGCCGTACCGACGTTCACTTCCACGGCGACATCACCGGGACCGATGTCGTCTTGGCGGGGGACGGGGTGACGTTCGGGTTTGCGGACCCTGGACGGGTGCCTTTGAAGGCGGGTGGATTCACGACTGCGACGCCTCGTTGCTCGGTTGGTTCGATTCGGTCGGCACGCAGTTCATCGGTTCGGGAGCGTGGTATCTCGGGCTAGGATTTTCCCCAGGCACGCCCACAATCGTACGGGCGGGGGGGATCGATGGCGCCGGTCCGCTGGGAGGAGCGTCGCTGTCGCAATGGACAATTCAGGGGCGATTGGACGTGCTCGCGGAATGGGCGCCCCCCACTCACATTGCCAGAGGAAACATTCTGAACGCCCAGGACTGGACGATCGATGGCAGCCTGGGCGGCGGGTTCATCGTGTTCAATTTCCACCCTGTCGGATTGGGGTTTTCCGGCGTCTTCGATGCGGAGAACTTGACCGTCATCAACGACGGCGTCGTTGCGATGTACAGCGGCGCCACGCTGCAAATCAGGATCGAAGCACACGTCGACAATGGCGTCATCGGTGTGGAGGGTACGGCCATATTCAAACCCGGAACGAGTCTGGTCCTTGACAACGGTGGTCTGATGGCGTCGGGCAACATCGCCGCCAGTGAGCTGAACCTGGCCGCGTCGGAGTTTGCGAGCGTGTCCTAGGGACTACCCGGCGTTGACGTGAACCTTCTCCGAGTTGACGGAGAGGAATTGCGTTTTAGCGATCCTGACTCGGGGGTAACCAAGAGTCACGCCGACGCGACCATGACTCTTCTCGTTTCGCAGGGATTAGCCATCAACTCGCAGATTCACGGGGCGGCCAACGACTGGGACGCAACGGGCGTCACACTTGTGTTCGAGGACGTACATGGCCAGATGACGGGCGACGCTTGATCGTAGGTGATCTCCCGCGATTTCGGTGGTATCTGTTTTGCCGATTCGCCTTGCGTAGGTCCGTGGGCGGAGTTTCAACTCGTCGATCTCGGTCTGTACACTCTCTTTCTCATGAACAGCGTCCAGAACAGCGGATCGTGCTGCTCTGCGCTCGCCGAGGCAATGTACGTGGACGGAGATGTCCTGGTCGAGGCAGGAACCACGCTGGACTTGAACGGATTCAACCTGTACTACACCGGGTCGCTCAACGCCCCGCCTTGTCCGGGCCAGGCGTTCCCGGGCGGTTGTCCGACTCAGATCACGCCGACACTCTACGGGGACTTCAACGCGGATTGCCAGATCACGTCGAGGGAAATGGGCATGCTGCAGCGCATCATTGATGGAATCGATCCATATGACCCACTCTTCGACCTTGACTGCGATGCCGTAATCACGGCCGGAGTGGAGATGGTGAGGTTTCAGGAGAACATGAAAGCTCAGCCGCCGTGCGCGGGGGCAATGGCTGCGCTCGGGACCGCCGGCGGTCCACTGATGCAGTCCGAGCGGGCGGAGCTTGCGGCGGCGACGGCGGAGACCATGTCGACGCAGGATCTCGCGGGTTTTGCGTCTGGTCTCGAAACGACGGCCGGT
>JAJDDS010000214.1 GCA_029260195.1 Phycisphaerae bacterium | reverse complement strand
CGCGGCCGTCGGCGAAGATGATGTCCGACCGGCCGGCGAGCCAAACCTCGCCGGACGGCGTAACATGTACGGTGTCGACGTGGTGGTTTGGCCAGAGGGAATGGGTGACGCGCTCGACGGCGTCGAACACGACGGCGTCGGCGACGGTTCCGACGATCCATCCCCGGTGCGGCGCGACGGCGACATCGAGCACGGCGGGGTGGGGCAGCCCCTCTTCCAGTCCGTAGATACGAACGTGGGGAGACCGAAGCCGATGGACACCGCCACCGAAGCTTCCGAACCACGTCTGTCGTTCGCGATCGATGAGCAGGCAGTGGATGTCGGCGTTCGGCAGCCCACTTCGCCGCTCGATTGCGACGAACCGGCCCTGGTCCCACCAGAAGACGCCGTCTTCGGTGGCCATCCAGATGCTGCCGTCGTCGTCCTCGATGATCTCATTCACCTCTTGGTTGAGCAGCCCCTGCGCCACCGTCACGGGGACGAACTCGCCCTCAACGACTCGGAAAGCTCCGCCGCCGTTGTTTCGCAGTCCGATCCAAAGCGATCCGTCACGGGCACTGTGGACCGCCTGAACCAGTCGGTCTCCGATCTCCTCTTCGAATCGAGGCAGCGCACGCGGCGCCAGGCTTGGCTGGGGACGTTTGATGTGGAGTAGTTTGCGGCTGGTACCAATCCATAGATCGCCGGTGTCGGCAATGGTGATCGCCCGGATGTCGTGATCTTCGGTGTCCGCAACGAGAACGGGTTCAGCCGTCAAGGCGGAATCGGCGCGGGATTTGACACGATAGAGTCCGACACTGGTCCCTACCCAGAGCGAACCGGTGTCGTCGGCACGGATACAGTTGACCAGTGGGCCTTCAAGAAACGGCACGGATGTGTTCGCTCGTGGCGCATCGCGTGCGACTCGGAACAAGCCGGTCGAAGCGCCGATCCAGAGTCGACCGTCGTTGTCTTCGATGAAGCACCGGGCGGACCATTCCGACGGGAAGTCGTGTTCGATCGGCTCAAAGTGGTCCTCGGTGCACCGCCAAACGCCGGAGTCGGTTGCGAGCCATATGTGCCCTCCCGAATCCTGGTAGATGTCGCGGACAATCGCGCCGCGCAGTCGATCGTGTGTGGAGATCGGGAACGTCGCAGCCGCTGCGGGCTGGGTGATGGGCAGGAGCGAAGCAAGAAGCCATAGAATGGCACGATAGTTTCCGATGGGATGCGACCTCACACCAACAACGTCGACGGATCTGCAAAGCGAGACACGATGATACCCAATGTCACCGAGCGATTGCAAACGCGGCGCGGATATCCAGCCCCCATTGGCCCTCACCGGGTGTCGCGACAGGGCAATCGCATCATCATTCGAATCGCGGGCCGTGGGGTTCATCCCACGCGGACGTCCGCGAGGACTGTACTCCACGGTTCGTCATCCGACTCACCGCGCCGGCATTTCCAAAACCCCAGAAGGTGTATCACGACTAACCGTACAGCGCAATGTCGGCTGGCGCGCGTAGCAGCCGACGCCCCCGGTCGGCCGAGACGACCCACAGATGTCGGTCGGGAACTGCCTGTCCAGAGTGAAAACCGCGACCTTGCACTGTGCTACTAAGATGCGACTGTCCTGGTCTGATCGGGGATAGCCCCCAATGGGGCTTGCTTTGGGGGCGACGCGTCGGGTAGACTGGACCTTGACACGTCGGGCTGGGGATGGGGAAGAGATCGCGGATGGGAATCACATGTGCCGACGCTAGCGCTAAGCCGCGAATGGACCCGGCTGCCCGCCTTGCGGAGTTCGCTTGCACTCTACCGGATGGTGTTCGGTCAACCACGGCAGGATGATCTCATCGCGTACCTGCTGCAGCAATCCTGCGCGGAAGAACTGCAACTCGACTCATCTGTTCTCCGAATCGACCTGTCACCGCCAGCAGGTAAGTGAACGTATTCGGTTCCTCCGGTGGATCAAGGCACCGACGCTGCGGAATGCATCACTGCTGTCCCCCCTCCGAGGCAGCCCGCACGGTTGCCAGAATCCCGACCCGGATCGCCGGTGCAAGGTCATCCCAGGCCGCCACGATTTCAGTAAGTTGGGGCTCACGCCGAAGAAACACCAAGCAGGACACCAAGCGAGGATCGTCCAGATCGTAAGTGCTTGCCATGTCGCCATTTAAGGTGCCGCCACCACCGATTCCCAAGCTGGTCGTCGTGGGCCGCGGTCGAATCGACCACCGAGCTCCAACTCCGGCGAACTTGCAGCGAAACGTAGATTGCCCAGTTTGCCACAAGGGGCGAGACTGAGCCTGCGATCGGTGGGCAGGGGGACCCGTTCCCTCCGCCCGCCACCACAGTGCCGGGGCAAACCACGATTGCCCGGGCAGCCCCTTGCGATCGAGGGCGGCGCCTGCAAGTCTCCGGCACATTTCGAGCACGACCATTGGCGTTGACAGGACCTCGGCCGAGTGATGCACGAGCAATGCGGTTCGGTTCCGGCCGAACTGAATCTGAGCCCGTTGCTTGGGCCGGGAATCGGGGTCCCGGGCGAAGCGCCTGTGGGCCCGCGCTCAGGCTGAACCACGGCACAGGCCGAAACAGGCCCGTAGTCACTCATAGGTCGCCCTTCTCGGACCGATCCGAGGGCCCCAAAGTCGTCCGATTCTCAGGCTTAGGTTACGCTATTTATCCGGGCGGCAGGCTGTCGGTCACGCTCCCAGCCGACGTATCCACTCTCAAGCAAGCCCGCGACCGCCGAGCTCATATAGGAGCCGTGTGCGCCCGCCCTCCGAAGACGCAAGACATGAAACACTAAAAAGCAGCGCATTCCAGCTTGAACATGGCGTCCTCTTGGGTATTCTGGCGATTCAACGTTCGAGGACCCGGAGTCTACGATGATGCCATGGAACCAGGAAGGCAGCGCGGTGACTGATGGCACTTGCAGCAATTGTGGCAGACGCGCCCAGGTGCAGAAGTACCCCGGAATCTGGATGGGAGCCGTGTGTGCCGAGTGTGCTGATACGCTGCAATCGTCGGACGCTCGCGTGCGCAGCGAGGCGCGAGAAAACGCGGTGAGCGAGCAGCAAAGTGGTTCGGGTTTGCGGCAAATGAAATCGGTTGCCCCGGCTTTGTACCGACCCTCCGTGAGCGAGCAAGAGCGGCGTGCTCAGGCAGCACGTGCGCGGGCTAAGATCGAGCGTATTGGCGGGGTGGACCTCGCGTTTGGGATAGTCTTCTGTGCCACTGTGGTCTACTACCTTCGTTCCGATCCGCTCGGATGGGGCAAGGCCGTTTTCGCGGTGTTTGGGATTATCCTGATTGTCCTTGGAATCCGGGCATGGTTGCGTCCACGGCGCAGCGACCTGATCCTACATGGTATTACAGGGTTTCTCTTTCTAGCACTGTTCCTACTGGGACGCGTGACGAGGGGCATTATGTCGGATGCGTCATTTGCTGAGACCGACATCATCGTCGTTCTCGGCGCTGCGGTGCTATTCGCGCCGCCCCTCTGGTTCTATCTCCAGCTCGCGCCACTTGATGAGCTGATCAGGGATATGTCGAGTGGGTTAGACCGTGCGACCAAGGAGGCATTTGACAGGCTGTTTAGCCTTAACCCAGGGAAGACCCCGAACCTGTTTGTACTCCGCAACTACCGGATGCGCATGCTCGTTGAAGACGACCGCGTCATCCTCTCGGATGACTCTCGCACCACACTGCTAATCTGCACCAAGGCTGAGTTTCTCACATATATCGAGAATCCTGACAATAGGGCGTTTAGGATAAACGCGCCACGGGAATTCCAACTCTCGAAGAAGGACACTGCTAGACTCAACCAGCTTCTTGGCTGAAGCCTGCCCCCGCTACCGCCATTGGCGGTCTTACATAAAGGATGTTGAACTAAACCGCTTCGCGGTAGGATAAGGGGGTCAGGCTTACTTAATGGTCGGGCTCGACGTGCCGACTACGTGTTCAGCGATCTGGGCACGGTTTGGACCACCGGTGTAGCCAACCGGGTCATGGTGGCCACGCTGTGGTCCGGCGGCGTGACCGTGACGGAGACAGCCTACCTGGGCACATACGTCCTGCGTGCATCGTCCGACGCAGCCGGGGCGCTCAGCGTACAAGTCGCCC
>JAJDDS010000213.1 GCA_029260195.1 Phycisphaerae bacterium | reverse complement strand
CGCCCCCGACGGCGGCGATGCCTTCCGATTCGCCTACGAGCTTGGCCGTCGCCTGGCGGACGCGGGATTCGAGACCCTCAACGGCGGCCATGACGGAACCATGCGCGCAGCTAGCCGGGGCGCGAAGGACCAGGGCGGGGTCACGGTCGGCGTCACCTGCCCCAACATGCTCCGCGGTCGCGACGGCCCGTTGCAGCCCAACCCCCACTTGGACGTCATCCTGCCCGCGCCCGACATGCTCGCCCGCGTCAACGCGATGATGCGACTCAGCGGCGGGTTCGTCGTCCTCGACGGCGGCACCGGGACCCTCTGCGAACTCGCCATCGTCTGGGAACACGTCGGGAAGCGCTTCATCCCCCCCCGACCGATCGTCATCGCCGGAAACGCGTGGGACGCGCTGATCGACCGCATGACATCCGACCGCCCCAGCGCAACCGACCACCTGCATCGCGCCACGACCCCCGAATCCATCGTCGCCATCCTGGCTGACCATGCCGTCCGCGGCACCCGCGCTCGCTACGCCAAGACCCATGGAACGGGCATCAACGACACCACCGCGACCGTCGCTCAGCTCATCGATATCATGGAGCGCTTCGTCAACGAGCGCGACTGGCAGCCGTTCCACGACCCGAAGAATCTGTCCGCATCCATTGCCATCGAAGCGGCTGAACTGATGGAACATTTTCAGTGGCTTCGCAGTGACCAACTCGACGACGTCAAAAAAGACCCGCGCAAAATGGGCGACATCGGCGAGGAACTGGCGGACATCCTGGCCTACGTCCTGTCTTTCGCCGCGACCATGGACATCGACCTGGCCTCGTCCCTGGCGAACAAGATGCGAAAAAACGCAATCAAGTACCCCGCCGAACGTTTCCGAGGCAAATTCGAAGCCTCGTGAGAATCACCCGTTCCCGGCGATCAGCGCGATCAGTTGTTCGGGGCGATCGACCACGTGCGCGGGGCGCGCCGACACGAGATGATCCAAATCGCGGAACCCCCACGTGACCGCCACCGACGTCATCCCCGCGTTGCGCCCGGTCTCGATGTCCACGTCCGAATCCCCCACAAGAAATGTCTCGGCCGGCGATCGATCCATCCGCGCGCACAGGTCCAGTGCAGCCGTCGGGTCGGGTTTCCTTGGACAGGGCTCGCGATGCCCGGCAAATCGGACGAATGGCCAGTCCGCAAGTAGACGCTCGCAGATGGGAACGGTGAAATGGTCCGGCTTGTTGGATAGAACCGCGATCGGTACGCCCGCCGCCGTCAACGCATCCAGCGCGTCCGCGACGCCCGGATACAGCCGCGTCTTGTCGAGCATGATTTCGCTGTAGACAGGCCGATACCGCTCGACCAGATCCGCAATCACGTTCTCATCCTCTATTCCGGTCGCCCGCTGCATCAGGGTGCTCAGCCCCTCACCGATCAACAACCGCATACGCTCCCTGGGCACTGGCGGTTGATCGATGCCTGCCAGAATGCGGTTCATCGCCTCGGTGATGTCGTCCAGCGTGTCCGCCAACGTGCCGTCGAGATCGAATATCACACCGGACGTGCGTCGTGGGCGCTCACCGGATCCCATGTCAGCCTCCGATCTGGAACATGCCTCGGTCTTCGGTTGAAATCCCGTCGTCCAGGCGGTGTCCGGTCGGTTTCCGGCGTACAGCTTCGGCCAGAATCCCCTGCACGCTCTCAATCCCGCCGCCGTTCCGCAACGTTTGTTTCAAGTCCACCTCGTCGTCGTTCAGCAGGCACAGGTGTAGCTTGCCGTCGGCCGTGAGGCGCATCCGGTTGCACGTTCCGCAGTAGGGCTCGCTGACCGGCGAGATGAACCCGATTACTCCGCGAGCGCCGGGCAGACGGTAATTCCGCGATTCGTCCGACGGATTGACGTTGGGCAGTGGAGTCGGATCACCGAGCACCGCGGCGATGCGGTCGCGCGTCTCGGTGTTGGGAACGTACTGGCTTAGCGCCAGACGGGCACACTCCCCGCCTCCCAACGGCATCAGTTCGATAAACCGTACGTGCCAATCGCGCTCCAGCGTCAACCGCGCCAGCTCCACAACGTCCCCCTCGTTGTAGTCCCGAACCACCACGGCGTTGATCTTGATCGGATCGAACCCGGCGTTTTGGGCTGCCTCGATCCCCGCCCAGACTTCGTCGACGGACGCGAACCGCATCAATCGCCGGATGCGTTCGGGATCGAGCGTATCCACGTGGATATTGACACGATTCAGACCGGCCCGGCGTAACTCCTCCGCCCAGCGCGGCAGCAGGATCGCGTTGGTGGTCATGGCCACGTCGTCGATGCCGTCGATCCCGGCGATGCGCCGCACGATATCCACCACATCGCTCCGCAGCGTCGGCTCGCCGCCGGTGATGCGTACCTTGGAGTACCCTACCCCCGCCGCGGCGGAGACTCCGGTCTCGCTCTCCGCCGCCGTCAGGAGCTCCTCGCGCGGCGCGAAGTGCAGATCCCGGATCGGCATACAGTAGACGCACCGCAGATTGCAGTGATCCGTAATCGAGACCCGCAGGTAGTTGATCTGGCGGTTAAACGAATCCAGTGGCATCGTGATCCAGCCCCATGGTCGGGGATTCTACGCTCGGTCGGCTGGTAAGTCCAAAGCCCCTCCCCTATGATCCCCCGTTCGCTATGAGACGTCGAAAACAACGGATCGGATTGTGGATGGTCGGTGCGTGCGGAGGTGTGGGCAGCACCGTCGCCCTCGGATTGACTGCGCTCAAGAAACGCCTCGCTCCATCCACCGGTCTGGTCACCGAGCTTCCGGATTTCCGACACCTCGATCTCGTTAAGCCCGACCAGATCACTGTCGGCGGACACGAGATCCGTTCGGAATCGCTGCTCTCAGCCGTCCGCACAATGCACAGCGAATCCCGGGTCTTCTCTCCGGAATTGATCGCGAAGTGCGCGCCCGCGCTCCGCGCCACCCAACGAAATATCAAACCCGGCATCGTCCACGGCTCGACGCGCCAGATTCTGGACTTGGGCGACCGCAAGTCGGTGCGCGCCGTCGCCACCGCCGCCGCCGCCGTCGACGTCATCCGCAGGGACCTCACCGGGTTTCGCGAGCGACACGCCCTTGACCACGTCGTCGTCGTCAACGTGGCTTCGTCCGAACCGCCACTCAAGCCGCACCGGTCACACAACGACTACCCCCAACTCGCGAAGGCGATCAAGGGAAAACCGAGAATCGTCCCCGCCAGCACACTCTACGCACTCGGGTCCTTCGCCGCCGACTGCTCCTACATCAACTTCACCCCGTCCGCCGGAGCGCGTCTCCCCGCCGTAGAACAGTTCGCTCGCGAGCGCGACGTCCTCTACGCGGGGCGTGACGGCAAGACCGGCGAGACCCTCCTCAAGTCCGTCCTCGCCCCCATGTTCGC
Organism: Phycisphaerae bacterium; assembly: GCA_029260195.1. Taxonomy (GTDB): domain Bacteria; phylum Planctomycetota; class Phycisphaerae; order UBA1845; family UBA1845; genus OFTM321. The sequence goes on along the minus strand of JAJDDS010000213.1, from coordinate 5,649 downwards.
CATGCGTCACCTCAACATTCAGAGCTGGATCGGCCACAACGTCCTCGGCAACCGCGACGGCGAAATCTTGAGCAACCCCGACGTCAAAGCCTCCAAGATCAAATCAAAGGACGGCCTCGTTTCGCACATCGTCGGCTACTCGCCGGATACGCGAACCTCGATCGAATATGTCCCGTCCCTCAAGGATTGGAAAATTGCCTGGGATTTCATTCACTTCTCCGGGTTCCTCGACACAACAATGAGCCTGCAGTTCATCTGGTCCGGAAGTGATTCGATCCTCGCCGCGCCGCTGATCATCGATCTGGTTCGCCTCACCGAGCATGAATACGCCTCCGGGCGACGAGGGCCCATGAACCACCTCGGGTGTTTTTTCAAGGATCCCCGCCGCGTCACCTCCCATCAGTACGCCGATCAATGGCGCGAACTCGTCGAACATCTACGACCAACCAACCCCAAGATCGCGCCATGAGACTCGCCTACAGCGCCAACGCGTACATGAAACACTCCGTAGCGGAAGCCATCGAACGCACTGCCGCCCTCGGATACACCGGGATCGAAATGATGGCTGACACGCCGCACGTGTGGCCCGCGACAACTTCCGACGGGGAGATCGCCGACATCCGTACCCGTCTCGAATCCGCGTCGCTCGACATCTCGAACGTCAACGCATTCATGATGAACGAAGTCCAGGACTTCTGGCACCCCTCATGGATCGAGCCCGACCCCGGTCGCCGCCGCCTCCGCGTTGAACATACCAAAGCGGCCCTGACCATGGCGCGCAAACTCGGCGCGAAGTGCATCACCACCGAACCGGGTGGACCGCTCGAAATCGGCATGACCCGCGAATGGGCCATGAGTACGTTCGTCGACGGTCTCATCGAAACGCTCAAACATGCCGAGTCCGAAGGCATCTTGCTCCTCGTCGAGCCGGAACCCGACCTGATGATCGAAAACGCCGACCAATTCCTCGAACTGGCTGAGCGCGTTGACTCGCCCGCCTTCGGCTTGAATTTCGACGTCGGGCATTTCTACTGCGTCGGCGACCCGTTACCCGAAACCGTCCAGCGGTTGAGTGCCTATACGCGGCACTACCACATCGAGGACATCGCAGCCACACGCATCCACCAGCACCTCGTCCCTGGGCGTGGTGCGATCGATTTCGCCGCGCTCATCGGTGCGATTCGCGCGACGCGCTACGACGGATGGCTGACCGTGGAACTCTACCCCTATCTCGACGCCCCTGACGACGCCGGCCGCGATGCGATCGAGTTCCTCAGACCCTTGCTGCGCGACTCGAATGACCCCTAAGCATCCACACCGGTGTCCACGATGAACGGCCAACGCGATTCCCAACTCGCGCGACCGCGCCCGACCAACCAAACCCAAGCTGTTCTGCGGCTTCTGCGCGTTCCCAACCTGTTCACAGCCGCCGCCGACGTGTTGGCGGGTTTTCTGTTCGCCGGGTCCGGATTCGATCAGGGACGGGAATTGCTGATATTGATCGGCGCGTCGGTTTGCTTGTACGCCGGCGGAGTCGCGCTCAACGATGTGTTCGACGCCGCCCGCGACGCGCGTGAAAGACCCAATCGCCCCATACCGTCCGGCGCTGTCAATCGTATGCACGCGGCGCTCCTCGCGTCCGCATTGCTGATCGCGGGTTGCGCACTCTGCGCGGTCGCATCGGAGCGTGCGGGCATCCTGGGCCTCGCGATCGCCGCGTGCATCGTGCTCTATGACAGCGTTCTGAAAAACACGCCGCTCGCACCAGCGGTCATGGGGATGTGTCGAGCGGGCAACTTGCTTCTGGGCGTCAGCGCGGCGGGCTCCCCAACCGGCGCTGCGATCTTCGCCGCCATTCTGATGTGGCTTTACGTGGCATCCCTCACCCATTTCGCTCGGTTCGAGGCGACTTCAACCACGCGCGCCAGGCTGCGCGTCGGCTCGGCGGGCATCACGCTGGCCGTCATCGGCTTGATCGGGATCCAGTCGTTCCTGGATGGATGCAACACGTGGTATCTGTTGCTCGTCGGCGTGACGCTGGGACAGGTCGCGGTCGCAGCGCAACGCGCGGTCGCGACGGCTGCGCCCGCGGACGTGCAACGAGCGGTCAAGGTACTCATTCTGTCGCTCGTGCTGTTCGACGCCTGCCTGGTATTCGCCGCCCGCGGACCGCTGGCGGCTGCGCTCGTGGTGGCGTTAATCGTCCCGACGATCGCCGTGGGCAAGGCGTTCAGAATGACATAACGACGCAGTATCAACCCAACGTGTGAACGCCAAATGCGAGTGCGCCGGACGACGTACCGTCGTATACTCGGGCCGTTCGCGACATGTCGGCTTCGTACTCGGAGATCACGCTCGCCAGCGTCTCGCGCGCCTTCGCCCCCGACTCCAGCATCACCACAACGACACCGCCAGAACCTTGCGCTGAGACGCGCGCGCCGTAGATCCCCGCCTCAACGCCTCGATTCCGAAGCAACGTAACCAACCGATCGGTCTCGACGCTCCCCAATCCGCACCGTTGCCCGTAGCTCCAGTGCGACGCGTACATTAGCTGTCCGGCGTCGACCAACGACTTTCGCTCGCCCGTCCTCGAAAAATGACCGATCCGCTCGGCGAATTGATGCGTACGGTCAGCCTCATAGATGTGATGTTCCGTCCGCGAGCGAATCTTGTACGTTCGATCGGGCTCGATGTGCGTAAGCGGGTCGGATGTCTCGCCGATGCGATCCAGGAAATCGACGCCTTTGATTTTCGTCGGGAATCGGTCCCGCAAATGACCGACGTAATCCGATACTGGAATCTGCGACAGCGACCCGGTCCACCGGAACGGAAATCCGTCCACGGCTTCGACGATTCGGTCGATCAGTCGCCGCCCCATGAACGTCGCGGCCCGCGCCCGCTCGTACTTCTCCTTGGCGTCGTCAAACTTGAACCCCGTGTCCACCCCCAGGATCGTGATATTCTCGGGAAGCGGCAACAAATCACGGATCGTCGTGTCGTGGCAGTATACCTGCGTCAAGCAACCCGGTACCGCGTGCAACGCGCACGCCGCCGCTCCGATCCCGCAGGCATACCCCACCGCATCGTTGTCCGCGCGAAGCGCTAGCTGTACACACTCCGCCGGATCGAACTTCAGATCCCAAACCTGCGTCGCCGCCATGACCACCGCTACAGCCACCGACGCGGTCATACCGACATCGACCAGCGGCGGCATCGAACCTTCCACCGCCAGCGTCAACCCGGCTTCGTTGCCCTCGATCTTCCCCGTCGCGAGCATCGCGCGGATCGCCCCAGCCGCCGCCCGAACCCACGGTACCTCCGGCAGCGTGTCGACGAACGACGCCGAGCCGCCCTCCATCGACGCAAGATCGAAAACGAATGAGTCGCCACCAAGCTCGGAAAACGCGCTGAGACCGTAGATCGACACCCGTCCGTCCGCGCGGCGTTGAACCGTCACGGTCACGCCATCGCTCAGCGGCGTCCCGAGGACCAACGCCCCGGTGTACTCAGCCAGCCCCCCGATGACATCCAACCGCCCCGGAGCACGCGCCATGCAGCGCAGAGGCGCCGTCGTAGGCTCCTTCGTCAGGGGAACGGACGCACGCTCGAACAGCGCCGCCACTTCCCTCGCTCGAACGGTCATCTCCGGAGTCACCTCATCGAATTCGGTCATCGCAGACTATCGACCCATCTTAGAGGTTTAGGGTTGTTCCGTGTCCGGCTCCTCAGGAGCCCACACCGCGCGCAGCACTTCCTCCTCGACGTAGATCGGCGTCTCGGCGGCAACACCCAACGCGATCGCATCCGACGGCCTCGCGTCCACCGGAATCAGGTCGCCGTTGCGTCGTATCACGAGCGTCGCGTAAAATGTGTGGTCCCGGAGGTCACTTACCACAACCTTCTCGAGTGTACCGTCAAGGTTCTCGATGATGTTCGCCATCAGGTCATGAGTCAGCGGACGAACCGGTTCGATCCCCTTGATGCGCCGATCGATCGCAGCCGCTTCGTTCAACCCGATCAGAATCGGAAAGTGCCGCTCCCCGTCCCGCTCACGGAGAACGATCATTTGAGAATCGACCTGTTCACGAATGACGATCCGCGCAAGGTCCACCCGCACCAGCATGAACGACAACCTCCACCGCGTCACCCAGTACCACTTTAACTTGTGGACACCGGAATGTCAAGTAAGTCCCAAACACAACCGCGCCAATGTCTAGGATTCACATCCTAGGCAACTGCGCAATCGCGTAAGCTCTCTCGGCGGCATCGACAAGCTCTTGCCGCGATCCGGAAACGTCGAACTCCGGACGTCCTCCCCGTATCGGGTGAACGCGCCGCGAAGCGTCTCGTACAACTCCGCGTACAACTTCACGCTGCGTGGTGGGTGCCCGCCGCCATACCCCAGCATGTCGTGCATCACCACCACCGTCCCGTCACAATCCGGTCCGGAAGCGCACCCAACCACGGGTAGTTCCGTCGATTCCACGATCACCGCCGCCACTTCCATGGGCACCGCCTCGAGCAAGAGCGCGACAGCACCGGACTCCTCCATCATTCTGGCGTCCTGAACCAGCGACTCCGCCGCCTCCGCCGTCATCCCCTGCGCCTTGTATCCGCCGAGCTGATGCACCGATTGCGGACGAAGACCGAGGTGCGCCATCACCGGAATCGTCGCGCGCGACAGCGCCGAAACCGTGCCCGCCAATCGACGATCCACCTCGACCTTCACACAATCGCAACCCGCATCCGCCATGAACCGCCCGGCGTTACGAATCGCATCCTCAGCGCAGACCTGATAGCTCAGATATGGCATGTCGCCGACCAGGAAGACGTGCGGGGCGCCGCGACGCACCGCAGCCGTGATCGTCACCAGATGCTCGACCGTCACTGGAAGCGTCGTCGAGTGCCCCAAGCACACTTCACCGTACGTGTCGCCGACCAGAATCGTCTCAATCTCGGCTTCGTCCATGATCCGCGCCGTCGAATAATCGTAACACGTCAACATGGCGAACTTCTGCCGCTCGCGCTTCCGCGCACGCAGTGTACCAATCCCGGTTTTCTCTCGACGACTCATGATCTGTCCGAGCATAGACGCAAACTCACACTGCGGCAAGGAAGTCCCGAACCGCGTCCCGTCGCGTCAAAACACACGCGCCGAATCCAACAAAACACACACCGGACCGTCATTGCGCGAAAACACCTCCATCGATGCCCCGAACCGACCACGACCCACGACAACCCCGGACGCCTCCAGCAACACACACACACGCTCGTAGAGTGGCTCGGCCACATCACCGGCTGCCGCTTTCTCGAACGACGGGCGACGCCCGCGTCGCGCATCACCCGCCATCGTCAACGCGCTCACCACCAGGATCGATCCGCCCCACGCGACAACGTCGCGATTCATCGGTTTCTTGTCATCGGGAAAAACGCGAAGATGGCGAATTTTGTCGGCGACGTAGCTTGCCTCAACCTCGCCGTCACCCGTCTCAACGCCCAGATACACCAGCAGCCCCGGACCGATCCGCCCCACCACCTCACCGTCCGTCGCCACCGACGCATCCCGCACACGTTGAACCACCGCCCGCATCGATCAAGACCTCGCCGCCGGCCATTCCGCGCCTGTCGCGTACTGATCGACCATCGCCT
>JAJDDS010000212.1 GCA_029260195.1 Phycisphaerae bacterium | reverse complement strand
GCCCTTCTTCACCGACATGAAATCCACACCCGACCCTATCGAGCCCATCCTCGGCGCGAGCGTCCTCGTCATGGTCGGTGACTCCATCACAACCGACCACATCTCACCAGCCGGTTCCATCACCCCCGACTCCCCCGCCGGGCAGTACCTCCAGTCCCTCGGCATCCAACCCAAGGACTTCAACAGCTACGGATCCCGTCGCGGCAACGACCGGGTCATGACCCGCGGGACGTTCGCCAACATCCGCCTCCGCAATTTAATGGCCGCCGGCACTGAAGGCGGTATCACCACACACCTCCCGACCAACGAGCGCATCTCCATCCACGCAGCCGCCGAGCGTTACAAGCACGACGCCCAACCCCTCGTCGTCCTAGCCGGCGCAGAGTATGGCACAGGTTCGTCCCGCGACTGGGCTGCCAAGGGCACGATGCTCCTCGGCGTCAAAGCCGTCCTCGCGAAATCATTCGAGCGCATCCACCGCAGCAATCTTGTAGGCATGGGCGTCCTCCCCCTGCAATTCCCCAAGGGCGAAGACCGCGATTCGCTCAAGCTCATCGGCCTCGAGTCGTTTGACATTGAGTTGGACGATGCGATCACCCCCCGCCAGTGCGTCAAGGTCACCGCCACCACCCCCGACGGAACGAAGCAGTCGTTCACCATGACCGCCCGCCTCGACACCCCCGTCGACGTCGACTACTACCGCCACGGCGGTATCCTCCCCATGGTCCTCCGCACGCTCGCGGGCAAGTGACGCTCGAACGTCGAAATCCACGTCCACGCGCATTTACCTCCTCTTGGCTGGTTTGCCATCATCGCCGCCGCGCTGTTCTTCCTGAATCCGTACAACACTCTACTATTGAATAGAGGCCCTCACGTGCATTTCGTCCTGCCAACCGGGTACCAGGGCGTATTCAAACTGGTCGAAGATCAGCAGAGCGGCGTCGATATCACCAAGAACGGCCTTCGCTACGAATTCGAGATTCCGCCCAGCGGAGTGCTTCGCGTCACCACGATGGAGCCATTCGCCGATTCTATCAGCTTGTCCGGTTCCTACGCGAACGGCCAGACAATTCCGACCGACCCGGCAGGCGCCCGACCCGGTGCGACAGTCTTGCGTATGCGCTCCCCGCTCACGTCGATCCCAGTCGGCCGAGTCGTGTCATCTAGCTATTCCGCCCCCTTACGTCCAAAGGTGGTGTGGTTCATGGTTGATTCGGTGCAAAACTACCCAACCGTCCCATCCGCCGTCCTGGAAACCACACTCGAAGAGTCCTTGCCCCAAGCGGCATCCGAGCAGCCGGAGGATGACTAACAGTACGGCGCAAAGTTAACAGAGCCGCGACCGTCAGGGAGCGGACATCCGTGTTCTCGGCCCCGAAACGCAGCGCGCCGCTCCCCGCGGACCTTTGCGAAGTGCGACATTGCGCTGTACTGCTAAGTCTGGAGGCGGTCACCCATCAGCCACACCCTTGTCAAGCCAAGACGAATCCCAATCGCTTCCAACTCGCAAGATCTTGAAGAAACACACGCACATGAGCTTCCCATCGTATTCAGCAATCAATCAGACTTCCAACCACGCCGAGCACTACCCTCAGCGATCCGTTACACCGCCGAGTGATTCGTGATGGTCCCACCCGCTACGGCTGCGTTCGGGATGATGATCCTCTTCTTGTCTTCTGTTGTGAGAATGGTAGCGAATACGCGGATCTCAGCCACCGTCCCATTGACACCCGCGGCCTCAATGCGGTCCCCGACGTTGAACGGCCGCATTGCGATGAGGATGACACCCGCGGCGAAATTACTCAGCGTCCCCTTCAACGCCAGACCAATCGCGAGTCCAGCCGCTCCGACGACCGCCGCAAAAGAGACGGCTGGAAACCCGAATCTGTCGAGCGACGTGATCGCCACCAGCGTCAACATCGTAACGTACGCCAGGTTCGCGCAGAAAGCAGCCGCCGTCGCGTCCAGCTGGCTCGTCGTCAACACGCGCCGCAGCGCGCGCTTGCCCCACTTAGCCACCAGCACTCCGACAATCAAAGTTGTGATTCCCTCGAGAAGCCTCGGCCCATACGCCGCGAGCAAGTTCTGTCCCGCTTCAATCAACAGATCCATGACGGTTATCCTCCGTTATGTAACATGCGCAGTCTGAAGTCGTCCAATTCTGATGCACAGTGTCGTCGCCGGAGTCATTTGGGCAAGGCACTTGCAAAGGGAAGTCGAAGCGGAGGATGGGGTCAAGCCTGCGTACTCGGAAGCGCGCCTTACGACACCGGACCATGCGCCACCGTCCCGAACGCGCGCGTCGGCGTCAATCTCCCTCACCGCCGATCACAGCGCGCAAGCAAACGCCCGACATCGACACGGTCCGGCGTTTCGACAATAACCTCGGTCAGCTCAAGATGACGGCGTCAGCCGACACGTCGCCGAATCCACCCAACGACACCCAACCCCAGCAGCCCAAGACCCGCCGCGCCCGGAGGTCAGGCCAGAAGGGGAGAAGGGAGAAGGGGGTCAGGCTTACTTACTCGGAAGCGCGACGGACGCCGCCGGACCATACGTCACGGCTCCGCACTCGCGCGACGCGACCCAAGGTAGCGCCGCCCCTCGTGGGTGGCGAGTCTGGAACGGCACCCACACACGCATCACAACGCCGCATGGGTTCGCATCGCCCACACACGCCGAAGAAAACGCGGGCTACGCTCCAACGGGAACCTGCGCCGACAGCGCCCCCTGTTCCGGCAGCGAGAACACCGGCTGACACGACGCACTCGGCGAACGTCGTTTATCACGCCTCCCCCCGGCAGCTTCGTGAGGCGTCCCAACCATCGCGTGCGCAACCGAGCGTCGCCATGCTGCCCGCTCCGCTCGCGTCAGCAATTCATCCAGCTTTGGCCGGAGACGGTCCGCCCGTGCCCGGCCGTTCGGCTTCACCCTGCGGGGATTGCAAACCTCCGTATCGAGAATACGAGAGACAATGGTCAAGAGAACGCGCCCCATCTCCGGAGTCACCATCCCAAGCCGTACCTCCCGATACAGCCGGTCCATGGCTGTCCCGACCGCCGCCCGAGTTGTCAGCTTCCGCAGATACCCCCCGGGCAATTGCGATAGACGGCGATGTTCGCGCGACCGCGGCGTGGCTTGCGCGCTACGACGCTTCAGCGCCAGCCCCGGATCGTGAAACGCGCAGAACTCGCCGTGCGGCAGGATGCGTCCACGGCAGCGCCGTCCCGATTTGTTCATCGCCGAACACCGCGTCTCGTACGGCAGGCGTTTGGTCGCCTTTGGCAGCGGGTCGAACGAATTCGAATGGGGCGTCGATACGGATTCGCGGCGCAGCGCTTCCCACAAGAGCATGGCAATCAGTCCTCCCGCGAGACGGTGATCCGCCTCACGTTCATGCTGTCCTGCCAACGGGCGTCCCTGCGCCGCGGGCGCTACCGTCTGTGAATTCGCGAGCACCGTCGGGCGTTCCCTGCCACCGAACCGCCGCACGCGTAAAACGAATGGCGCCGATG
>JAJDDS010000211.1 GCA_029260195.1 Phycisphaerae bacterium | reverse complement strand
CCCATCGTGCAGCGGCCGGCGCATGGCCGAGGCAGCCGCCCACCTGGTCGATCATGTGTTGCCCGAAGAGCCGATTCGCCAGTGGGTGTTGAGCCTGCCGCACGCCGTTCGATTCCTTGTGGCCCGAGACGCCAGGCTGTGCCGCGAAGTGCGCGGTATCTTCATTCGCGCAGTACAGTCGTTCTACTGCCGGCGGGCGCGTGATGCGGGCTTGCTCCACGGTCGTTGTGGGGCGGTTGTCTACACCCAGCGCTTCGACGCCGCGATCCGATTGGACGTCCACTACCATTCCCTCCTGCTGGACGGCGTGTACACCGGATTTGGTGTCGGGGTTTTCGATCAGGATCATGATGGACACTGGGACTGTTTCGTTGGCAATGGCGCGGTGAATCGTCTTCCCGAACCCTACCTATCCGGCCACGCGTATGCGGAACCGAATCAGTTCGCCCGCAGTGACGCGCGGGGTCGATTCACCGATGCCACCGAAGCTGCCTCGCTACCCGGCGATCGCATCGGTATGTCAAGGGCGGTGGTTCTGGGCGACTACGACCACGACGGTGACCTGGACATCCTGGTCACCAACTGCGGCGGGCGGGCGCAGTTGCTCCGAAACGATAACGCGACCGGGTTGGCTTGGTCGATGTTGGACCTGAGGCCCCGTGGCCAGGCGCGGCATGCGCTCAACGCCGTCGTCGAAATCGATGCCGGGGGCGGGCGGTACCGTCGTGAGGTTCGTCCTCACATGGGGTACCTGGGCAGTCACGACCCGCGCGTCCACGTCGGCCTCGGGACAGCGACAGTGATCGACCGGATGACCGTAACGTGGCCGGATCGCTCGGTCGAGACTTGGAGCGAACTACCGGTCAACCGGCATCTTTCTCTTCGTCAGGGTGAGTCGCCGCAGTCCGCGTCGGCCGACGTCGTGGATTGAGATGATGGAATGAGTCGACGCAATCAGAAGCGGTCCACGAGCGCATCGGCGGGCATCGCGCCGGATCGCCGGGGGCGTTCGCCAGGTGTGATGCGCGTCTTGACGAACCTGGCGCTCCTCGGCGCGGTCGCCGGGAGCCTGATCTACTGGGGCTGGTCCCCGCGCACCAAACCCGGTTCGCCGCCCGCGTCTCCGACGGTCGTCGAATCCCCTCCGGCCCCGCGTTTCGAGGTGTCCGAGTCGGGGGCACCCGTGGCGCACATCGACGTTGACCGACTGACAGCATGGTGCCGCTCCAACGGGCTTCCCGATCCACCGGAAATCCGGACAGCCGAGCCCGCGGTCGCCAAAGCGCTCATCGAGGCGCTGCGCGTCGCCGCGACCACGCGAAGCCCCATGGCCTTCGGGACCGTAGCCCGCATCTGCGAAGCGTTGGACTGTTTTCGCAACGCCGAAGATTACGCCCAGCGTGCTGCGGACGGTGACCTGACCGCTTTTCCATGGCGGTACTTGTTGGGTTGCATCCAGCAGGAAACCGGTCAGCGCGATGAGGCGGCCCGGTCCTTCCTCGAGGCGCTCCGATTGAATCCCGACTACCCAATCGCCCATGCGCGCCTTGCCCAAATCTACCTCGAGTCTGATCGTCCCGACGATGCGGAGCGCCACTTGGACCGGTTCGTGTCCGCGTCGCCCCGGGATTGGCTTGGACCGGTCGGACTGGGACGCGTCGCGCTGATGCGGAGACAGCCGGACGCCGCGCTGCGGCATTTGCTGCGCGCTGTGGAGCTGGGACCGGGCGACTTCCAGGCCCACTACCACCTCGGTCGCGCCTACGCCGCCAAGGGCGAAGCGGCGCTGGCGAAGTCGGAGTTTGAGTTGGCTTCGCGATTACCCAAGGGGGGATGGTTTCGCGATCGGGATCCGCTGCTTCGCGAGGCGGACGATTGGGTCGGCGGTGTTTCGAGCCTGAGCCGGCGGTTTGAACAGATGCAAGATACGGGCGACTGGGCGGCGCTCGCGGAACTCGCCGAGCAGATCATCACACGGCGCCCGGATGACACCACGATGATGGGCAATCTCGCGTCGATCTATCGGAAACTCGAGCGGTTCGACGCCGCTCACGAAGTGCTGGATCGGGGCCTGAAACTGAAACCGGAATCACCGCGCCTGCGAGGACTGCGATCCGAGGTGTTCTTCTCAGCCGGCGACCACGAGGAAGCCGTTTCGACGGCGCGAGCGGCGATCGAAATCGATCCGGAGAACGCGTCCGCATACAACGTGCTGGCGCGATCGTTCTACGTTATGGAACGACTTACGGAAGCTGTGGCGGCGATGCGGCGGGCCGTCGAACTCGATCCCGACGATGCGGGGAAGGTCTTCGTGCTGGGCGAGATGCTGCGGCCGGCGGGCTTCACCGACGAAGCCGCCGAGTGTTACCGGCGCACGCTACAACTCCAACCCAATCACGCTCACGCGCGCCAGAGGCTTGCGGCGAGCGAGCAATCACCCTCCCGCGACCCGTAGTCGGCGCGCTACACGGTCGCCGGGTGTGCATAGTCGGAGGCGTTAATCACATCCAACGTCGTCGACGATTGCAGTGCGTCGGCGAAGGACCGGAATTGGAAGCGATCCAACAGCATGCGCAACTTGTCGGCGAAGCCACCCCGCCCCATTCCTTGATGAAGCCGGAGCTTCAGCGGCAGGTGTCGCTCGCCCCACGGCGGCGGCGGCGACTTCCGCCGAAACTCGTGCGGATCGATCTCGTACGGGTGGCAGTAAAACACCGGCCAGGTTCGGCGCCGAGCCGCTTCGTTCAGCAAGAGACGGCACAACATCCAACCGGGGAGCAGCCGCGCGTACCCACCGCCGGAAATGGGGACGTTGCGTCCCGCGATCGTCTTCGCGGTCAGGGGAAATTCGGTGATGGTGCCGCCGTTAGTCAGGCGAACTCGGCAGGTCTCCCGCGGCCAATTCGGGATACCGTAGCGCGAACCGGCTATCGGAAAGATGCTCGAGTCGTACCGAAAACTCGCCTCGCCGAGCACATCCAGCGCCCATAGGTTGCCCGCACCGATCGAAAACACCGGAGCGCGGTATCCGGTGACCGCCGCGCCCGTGACATCCGAGATTACGCCCTTCGCCCGGCACAGATCC
>JAJDDS010000022.1 GCA_029260195.1 Phycisphaerae bacterium | reverse complement strand
CACGCACATCAGAAAGGAATCGTCCACCGCGACCTGAAGCCCGACAACGTCCTTGTCACGGAGGGGACCACCAGAACCAGCATCGGTCAGGGTGAGCAGTTCGCAATGCTGGGTCAACCCAAAGTGCTTGATTTCGGCGTGGCTCGGGCAACTGACTCTGACATCCAGGTCACAACGATGCACACCGACGTGGGGCAGCTCATCGGGACCGTGCCCTACATGAGCCCGGAGCAGGTCGCCGGGGATTCGCGTGAGACGGACACGCGCAGCGACATCTACGCGCTGGGTGTCATTCTCTACGAACTGCTCAGCGGACGTTTGCCATTTGATTTGAAACGCAAGTCGATTCCGGAAGCTGCGCGCATCATTCGCGCAGATGAACCGATTCACTTAAGTTCCATCAAGCCTGTCTTCCGCGGAGACGTGGATACGATTGCCGGCAAGGCTCTGGAGAAGGAACCACAGCGTAGGTACGAATCCGCAGCAGCACTTGCCGCGGACATACGGCGTCACCTCGCACACCAGCCGATCACCGCCCGTCCGCCGAGTGCCATGTATCAACTCGGCAAATTCGCCCGGCGGAATCGAGCGCTCGTGGCCGGTTTGGGCTTGTCCATCGTGATCCTGCTGGCTGGCATCGTATCGTCACTGACTTTCGCGGCGCGGGCGCTGCGTGGCGAAACAGCGGCACGGGAGAACGAACAACGAGCGGTGCTCAGCGAAACCGCCTCCCGACGAACCGCCTATCGCCTCAGTATCACCGCCGCCCAAGCGGTCGGCCAGGCGGAACCGTCGAGGGCGCTGGAAAACCTCGACTCCGCCCCGTCGGAGCATCGAGGATGGGAATGGAATCACCTGCGGGCACGTTTCGACCCTAAAATCGTCTCGTACTCCGGAAACCAGCCAGCCGAACGCGCGTCCACGATCGCCCGACGCCCCGATGGCACGCTGGTGGCCGCACTGGCGCGTGGCGGGAAGATCGAACTGGTCGACGTCGAAACGGGCGAAGTGCGTGCGACCTTCAGTGCCAGTGGCGATCTAACAGCACCCAGCATGTCGCGCGACGGCGCTCTCTTGGCTGCCGTGCAGTCAGACGGGAACAGGGTCCTTGTGTGGGACACAAACACGCGACAAACCTCGCTCACGCTCGATCGTGGGCCGGCAGAATCGCGGCACACCCAGTTTCACCTAAGCAATACTATGATCACCCTGTCCGGACTCGGTGCACCTTTGACAGTGGTCGAATTGGCGACCGGATCAGTGCGATATCAGCTTGCCCCGGAGTTTACGGATGTGAGGTTCCTTGCGTTCGCCCTCGACGGCGAGCACATCGCCGTCGCCCGTTGCCGCGAAGGGGGCTACGCAGACCTGCTCGTTCTCTCTCCGGCCGGTGAGGTAGTCGCGTCCACGAATCTCTCGCGCGGCGGGTACGCCGCTGCCTTCAGCCCGGACGGCACACGAATAGCGGTCGGATGCCAATACCGCGAGATTCGCATCCTCGATGCGTCCACGCTCGATGTCGTGAGTATCCTCAAGGGTCACACGGCGCGCGTGTGCGCGGTGGCCTTTTCGGCGGACGGCGCGCTAGTGGCCAGTTCCTCATTTGACGGGACAACGCGCGTCTGGGACGTGGCCCGCGAGGAGGTGGAGCGTGTCCTCTCCGGCGGACACGCGACTTCGTTGGCGTTTTCCAGAGATGACACGGTGCTCGTGGCAGGCACTTCCGTCGGGGCACATGCATGGGCGTGGACGCATACCGCCCAGACTGTCCTTAGCGGGCACAACGGTTATGTGTACTTTGCCACGTTCAGCCCCGATGGCATGCTTGTCGCCACGAGCGTGTGGGAGGGGGACGTTCGCCTGTGGAGCGTGTTGACCGGTGAACTGCTGGCCGTGCTCGATGCGCAGGCGCCGCGCGCTGCTCTCGGGTTCACGCCCGATGGCGCCCGCTTGATCGGCTACGACATCGGCCTCGAAAGACGTCTCAACGAGTGGGATGCGGCATCGGGAATCCGCACTTGGGTCCCGATCACAACGGACGAAGCGCTCGAAGCCGCCAGCCATGAGACTCACGCAGTCATCTGGGACGTAGCCACAGGCGCTCGCACCACAGCGCCCACGATACCGTCAGACGAGAAGCTCTTTGATAGGGTGTCTGAGACGGGCTCGAAGTGGCCGCTTGGCTATATGCGGGCGGCCGTGCCCGGCGCCAAGGCGAGCAACTACTGGCACGGGCAAGGCGTGACTTCGAACCACGATCGCTCACTTGCAGCCGTGGGACTCTCCTCGGGTGCCATTCGCATTGTGGATGTGCAAGCAGATCGCGTTATGAGGGAATTCGGCACGCACGATGGGCGCGTCGAGGCCGTCGCATTCAGCCCGGATGGCGTCAGACTCGCCTCAGGCGGCGAGGATGGGACCGTTCGCCTTTGGAATGTCTCGTCCGGCAATGAGTTGGCAAACACGAATGCCCACGTCGGAGCGGTGTACTCAGTGACGTACAACCCCGATGGAAGCCGCATTGCCTCGGGCGGTGCTGATGGCAGAGCGATGCTCTGGGACGCCAGCACGCTTCGCCAAGTCGCCGCCCTGCGTGGGCACCGGAGTTACGTCCACTCCGTGTGTTTCAGTCCGGACGGCGCGACGCTCGCCTCGGGCTCCGGTGATGGAACGGTTCGCATCTGGGATTCGGCCCCCCCGGCTGAGCGCTGGCGGCAGATCCGCCGCGTCGAGGCGTTGCGCCAGGAAACAGAGCCGCTCGTGGACCGCCTACTGGCTGAACTCGGCGATCCGCTTGACGTCGCCGACCGCATCCGAAGAGACAAGGCTCTGAGCGACGACCGTCGTAGCGCCGCATTTCGCGTCTTAGTGACACAGTCGACTGACACCGTACAGGACCGGCGGTGACGATCAATGCCGTAGAGATCCCACGGCAGCGGCTGCCCGGACATAGTCTTGGTCCGTTCTGGGCCGTGACGTATTGTCCCTCCGGTACGGACACTTCGGAGTGTAACGGTGCCGCCCCCTCGCGCGCCCTCAGACGACGACGTCAAGTTGCGTGAGCTGAGAGTCATCGACGGTGGTGATGGCTGCGATCGAGGGTCGGGTGAGGGCATGGCGTGCTCGAAGGAGCGATTGGCCGTCATTTTGACGCCTGCTTCTTCCATTTTGTACGCATCCGTTTTTCGAACGAGCCGTGGGATTGGGTCCGCTCGCCCGCCACGATCGCTTCGAAAGAGCCGATGAAGCTGTACTTCCGCGAGTGATCCTCCCGCACGCGCTCAACGAGAGACTGCCA
Source organism: Phycisphaerae bacterium (assembly GCA_029260195.1). GTDB lineage: Bacteria > Planctomycetota > Phycisphaerae > UBA1845 > UBA1845 > OFTM321. The sequence continues at coordinate 699 of JAJDDS010000022.1, read as the reverse complement.
GCTTTCGTTTTGTCCGTTCTTCTCGTAGAGCTTCTTGGCCTGCTCAAGGTGCTCCAGTGCGTATGTGTAGTACTTGCTCTTGCCCGCCACGACGACTCGCATGGCCAGCGCGAGGTGGATCTTCGCCGCGGCCAACGGGTACCGCCTTGCGAGGGCGTTGGCCACCGGCTCGTTCACGAAGTGGCTGACTCCCTCATCGCCCAACCTACCCAAGGCCTCGGTGGCGGCGCAACGGACATCCTCGTCGCTATCCCGCAGCGCCTTGATGAGCGCTTCAACTGCGCGGGCATCGCCCAACTGACCCAACGCCTCGATGGCGGCCCACCGGACATCCTCGTCGCCATCCCCAAGCGCCTTGATCAGCGGCTCGACGATGCGCGGATCGCCCACCTGCCCGAGCGCGTCAATGGCTGTGACGCGGACTTCCCAGTCGGATTTCCCTAGCGCCGCGATCAGCAATTCGACCGCACGAGAGTCGTCACTCTCTGCAAACCGGGCCCAGTCCCCGTCGTCGCCCTTGATCACGCTTCTCCACAATGGGTCACCCAGCTGTGCTAACCCGCATTTCTCACAGCGCGGATAGCAAAAGGCTGCGATCCGTGCGAGAATACTTGTGGTAAAGCAAATTCCTCGACACGGAGATCGCAGCCTTATGTTTGCACAGTGTAACCAAAAAACGTTCGGATTCCACCCCCTGGG
>JAJDDS010000210.1 GCA_029260195.1 Phycisphaerae bacterium | reverse complement strand
AACGCGCAATCGATGTCGCGGACGCGCATTCCGAACACGAAATTCACAAGCGTGGTCCACGCCCACGCGTTGAGTCTCCGCAGTGGCGGATCCTTGCGGTCGAGGCGGTAGGCGCTGACAATTACGCTGGCGCCGGACAGGGGCAAGAGGCATGCTAGCTCCTCAAAATCGAACTGCCCGTCGCCGTCGGTGTAGAACACCCAGTCCTTCGTCGCCTCGCGGAAACCGCGCTGTAACGCCCCGCCGTAACCAAGATTCGGGTTATTGTGAACCGCGCGGACCTGTGCGTGCTTCTCCGCGAGTGCATCGGCGAGTTCTCCGGTGCGATCCCTGCTGCCATCGTTGACGATGATGATCTCGAAATCGTCGGTGATCTTGCGGCAGACGGTCAGGGCAGATTCGGTGGTACGCTCGACGTTTGCTTCCTCGTTGTAGCAAGGGAAGAACACGCTGAGGCCCGGTGCTGACGGGAAAGAATCGGTCATGGGGATGATCACCTGCCTACGCTACTCTCCGGCCGATTCGATGGTCGGCGCGTTGATTCTGAAAAACCCGTCAAGCGTGGCGCCGCCGTCCACTACGAGCCCCGCAGCTTCGATATCACCCCGTACTTGACCCGTGCCGGAGATCTTGACAACACCCCGCGCCTCCACCTTGCCCTGTACCCTGCCGCGGACGGTGAGGTTGGCGACACGAATCGGGGCGGAGACGAATCCGTTCTTCTCGACGACGATATCACCGCAGGTCGCGAAGAGACGGCTGGCGTGGTAGGTCTTGATCTTGAAATCCTCCAGAATCAGTCTTTGCCTGCAGTGCGGACAGAAGATGGACATCGCCCGGCGCGCGACCCGGACGTGGCCGCCGCATTGAGTGCATGCGACAGTCTTTTCGTTCTCCGTGCGCGGGCTGCCGGACCTTGGCATCGCGGAATCCGGGTCGGTGTCCGCCTACTTCTTCACCGACGGCTGTTGCGGCTTGGCCTGGGGCGGCTGCATTCCCGCGTGGACCGGTGGTGCGTTCCCGTTTGCACCGACCACGCAGCGTCCGACGAAGACGGCACCGTCCGCCACCTCAAGGCGCGACGTATGCAGATCGCCTTCGAGTCGCGCCGTCCCCGTGAGGGAGACCTTTCCAGTAGCGTTGAGATTGCCCTTGACGTCGCCCTCGACGTCGATGCTGGCTGCGGAGACTTCACCCGCGAGTCGCGCGCCCTCGGCGATCAGCAAATGTCCTTTGGTATCGATTTGCCCGTCGAACTTTCCCAGATGCCGCACGCTTTTCTCAAACTTCAATTCGCCTTTGAAAACGGCATCGGGACCGATGACCGTGGTGAACTCTTGGTCGGAATTCGCAGCCATGGCGCCCTCCTCGGTGTTCTTTTTCGTTTGCATCAAAACCTCCTGCCACGTAAAGACCGGACGGGGAGTATACCCTAAGCGTCCGCCGGTTCAATGCAGCCGTAGGCTTCGACAACTTCCTACAAGCGTAGTAGGTAAGCCGTTACGGCGTCGGCACTTACAGGCGTCGCGGCGGTTCGAGAGCCGGGCGAATTACTCACCACCGGGGACGTCAGGCGTGTCCTTGGCGGGCCGCGGGCGGCGTTTGGCTTGGATGAGCTGGAGGCGGGCCTCGCGCAAGAGGGTGTCCTCGCAGAGAATCTGGACCCGGTATTCGCCCGGCTGGGGGAACACCAGTCCGTGGAATTGCAGCGACAGATTGGCGATGGCGCGGGGGTTCTTGAAATCGACGATTCCCTGCCCTCGGACGATGGGCGGCCGGGCGTCATCGCTATCGACCATCGAGATGGTGATCGGCGTCTTGCCCCTGCCATCGGTCATCGAGAGATGCACGCACAACTGCGGATGCGTCACGGGAAAGCGAACGGCGTGTATAGTGCTGAACATGCCAATCAGGGACTGCTTGCCGGTAATGCGGTCCGTGATGATCTGGTCGCAGACCGACAGCGATAGAATGTCGGGAACGAGTCCGGTCCCTGGCACTTGGCGTCCCTTCGAGCACACACGTCCGCGTCGGCGGATACGCACCGCCGGGGCGCTATCATAGCATCGCGGCGCGAGCACGCCAGTGGCGTCGCCCCCGCGTCGCGCATCGAGTTGATTTTCGGCCGCTTGGAGGACACAATGCCGACTTGGCGACGCGCGTCACCCGGCGGCGCGGCGGTGACACCGAGACCAACGTCGAGAGGAATTCAAGCCATATGAAGATTCACGAGTATCAGGCGCGGCGGTTGCTGGCGGAGGCGGGCGTGCCCGTGCCCCCGTCGCAGGTCGTGGAAAATGTCGCTCAGGTGGCCGACGCCTATCACAAGATCGGTGGCGCCGTCGTCGTCAAAGCACAGGTCTTCGCCGGAGGACGCGGAAAAGCCGGGTTCGTCAAACTCTGCGACAACGCCGACGCAGTCAGAGCCGCCGCCGAGTTCATGTTCGGGAACAAGATGGTCTCGAAGCAAACCGGACCGGAAGGCATCACCGTCAAGAAGCTGCTGATCGCGTCGGCCGTCGACATCGAGTCGGAGTACTACATGGCGGTCGTGGTCGATCGCGGCAAGCGCCGGCCGGTGGCGATGGTGTCGCGCGAGGGCGGTGTCGAGATCGAAGAGGTGGCTGCCACCAACCCCGACGCCATCGTCAAGCAGTGGCTCGATCCGCACCTGGGATTGCTGGATTTTCAGTTGGGCAAGTTGGTGCGAGCGCTTGGCCTCAAGGAGAAGGAGCAGATCCGGGCGGCAGGCAAGGTATTGCGCGGACTGGCGGAGGTCTTCTGCGACTACGACTGTGCTTTGGCGGAGATCAACCCGCTGGTGCTCACCAAGGACGGCCAAATCATGGCGATCGACGCCAAGATGAACTTCGATGACAGCGCGGTGTTCCGGCATCCCGTCTTGAAGGAGATGTTCGACCCAACCGAGGAGGACGCGAACGAGCTGCGCGCGCAGGAGCACAACCTCTCCTACATCGCGCTCGACGGGAGCATCGGTTGCTTGGTCAACGGCGCCGGACTGGCGATGGCCACGATGGACATCATCAAGCTGCACGGCGGGGAGCCGGCGAACTTCCTCGACGTCGGCGGCTCGGTGACCACGGAGGGAGCGATCGAAGCGTTTCGAATCATCCTTTCGGACGCCAAGGTCAAAGGGGTGCTCGTGAACATTTTCGGGGGCATCGCCAAATGCGACACGATCGCAGAAGCGCTGATCGCCGCCGCCAGGGAAATCGGATTCCAGATTCCGGTCGTGGTGCGTCTCGAAGGCACCAACGTCGAGCGGGCCCGCGAACTGCTGAAGGAAGCGGCCATCCCGCAACTCATCGGCGCCGACGATCTGACCGACGCTGCCCAAAAAGTCTGCGCGAAGGTCGCGTAGAATTCAGAATGTCGAATGGCGAATTCAGAATGTGGAACGGCGGGTTCTTCATTCGCTATTCGACATTCTGAATTCCCGTGACGGACACATGTGCCGTGCGGTATTTCGTCAAGCGCGACCTCGACGGCTTCTTCGGGTTGTTCATCGACAACCTGGTGCAACTCCTGGTCATCGTCACGCTCTGCGGCGCCCTTTGTGGCATGCACGGGGATGATGCCGCGTTCGTCTACGCGCGCATTCTCCCCGGGGCAGCCGTCTCGATCTTGTTTGGCAACCTGTTCTACGCGTGGCAGGCCCGCCGGCTGGCGAGACGTGAAAACCGCGACGACGTCACCGCCCTACCGTACGGAATCAACACGCCTTCGCTCTTGGTCTACGTCTTCTTCGTCATGGCACCCGTCTACCGGTCCACCGGATCACCCGCCGCCGCCTGGAAGATGGGCATGCTGGCCTGTGTCGGCAGCGGGCTGATCGAGTTCGTCGGCGCCTTCGGTGCCGAGTGGGTCCGCCGACACACCCCGCGTGCCGCACTGTTGTCCACGTTGGCCGGCATCGCCGTTGGGTTCATCGCCATGAAGTTCGCGCTCGAGATCTTCGCGTCGCCCGTCGTCGCCATGCTCCCGCTCGGGATCATCATGCTCACGTACTTCGCCCAGGTCCGCATGCCGCTGGGTCTGCCCGGTGGCCTCGTCGCTGTCGCGGCTGGAACCGTCATCGCCTGGTGCTTGCCTGCCGACTGGCTGGCGAGTCCGATGTCGGCGAGCGCCGTCGCGTCAGCGTGGGGTGTTAGCGGGTGGTATTTGCCTGCCTGGTCGGGCGGAACGATTCTGGAGTCGTTGAGACTGCCCGTCGGGGAGTGGATCGGCTTCCTGTCGGTCATCGTACCTATGGGGTTGTTCAACCTCGTCGGCAGCCTTCAGAACATCGAGTCAGCCGAGGCGGGCGGCGATCGGTTTGACACCCGCTCTTCTCTCGCGGTCAACGGCCTGGGCACGTTCGTCGCCGCAGGGTTTGGGAGCTGCTTTCCCACGACGCTCTACATAGGCCACCCCGGGTGGAAGGGTCTCGGCGCTCGTTCCGGTTACTCGACGCTGAACGGTCTGGTCATAACCCTGATCTGCCTGACCGGGACCGTCGGATTCATCCATGAAGTCATCCCGCTCGAAGCCGGCATCGCCATCGTCCTATGGATCGGGCTGGTCATCACCGCTCAGGCGTTTCAAGCCACCCCCCGCGCCCACGCCCCGGCCGTCGCCTTGGGCCTGTTCCCCGCGATCGCCGCATGGGGCGCGACGGTCATGTGGGGGACATTCATCGCTGCACAACTCACCGCGACACCGATCGACGCTCCAGTCGCCCGCCAGTCACTAATCCCCGCAGCGCCCGCCACCACGATGCAGCAACTCCTGGAATCCGAGCACCCCACCGCCGGTCGGACGTCGGTGGTCAACGGGTTCCTGATCCACGGGCTGAACCTGATGGAACGCGGCTACATTTTCACCTGCATGATCCTCGCCGCCATCGCGGCCTGCCTGATCGATCACAAGTTTCGGCCCGCAGCCGTCTGGTCGTTGATCGGCGCCGTTTTTGCCGTCCTCGGCTTGACCCACGCCTATCAAGTCACCGGCAACGCAATCGACTTCCTGTTCGTCTTCACCGCACCACGCGACGGCGCTTACATCTACTCCGCGTGGCCCATCGCGGTGGGATACGTGCTCACCTCGCTGGTCATCCTCGCGTTCGGCGCCCGTCGCTCAAAATCGAACGCCCCAACTCGCTCCTGACAGTGACCGCAGTGTGCCCGCGACGCACGGAACCTGCTGCCTACCTCCAAGCATCCGCCACCCGCGAATTCCGCCAAATAGGGATGCAATCTCCGGCGCGATCGCGTATGATCGCGCATTCCCGTGAAGGGAAAACGGGCCGGGCACAAGACGACTTACTAATCCAATCATCAGCCACCGGAGGGTCTCCCTGATGCGTAATCTTCATGTGCGGCTGGGACGCGGGTTGACGCTGGCTTCATTTGTCACGATGCCGATCTGGGCGACCCGAGCCGCGGCGCAACCAGTCAACGATGTCTGCAGCGCCGCGTTGCCAATCAACGATGGATCGACGGCAATCAGCACGGTCGGTGCGTCCACCGACGGTCCTTCGCCGTGCGGGTCGATCGGCTCGGACATCTGGTACCTCCACACGCCGACCTGTACCGGGAATCTCACCCTCAGCACGTGCAACACGGCTACCTACGACACAGCAATCGCCGTGTATCCGTCCGGCACCTGCCCGCCCGTCAGCGGAAGCCAGCTCGGATGCAACGACGACACCAGCGGCTGCGGTCTCTCGACGATTCTGACCGTTTCCGTATCGGCGGGCGTGCAGGTTCTGATTCAGATGGGCGGGTTTGCTGGGAATACCGGCACTGGGACGCTGACCCTCGAATGCCTTCCCCCACAGGCCGGCGCCTGCTGTCGCGCTGACGTGTGTACGCCGGAATTGCAGACGGATTGCGAAGCGGACGGCGGGGTGTTCATGGGTGAAGGCGCCTCCTGCGAACCGACCCCGTGCAGCGCGAGCAACGGCCCCGACGTCGTCTATACCGAAATCGGAAGCATTTCGAACTATGGAGCGGTCGGTGGTATCCGGGGCTACGCCCTTGGCAGTTGGACCTGCAACATCGGCAACCAGGATCTACTCTGGAACAACAACGGAACACCCGGTCTGGGGATGAATGCCTACCGGCTACACGGCGGACGGCTCGAGCAGATCGGCATATCGTGGGTCAAGACCGCCTGCTGCGTAGCCAACGGTTCCTGCGGCGGGTCGTGCAGCTCGGGCGCGCCCGGCACGCTGCACCCCGGGTGCAGGGACATCTACAGCTCCGGCTGGAATGGGAGCCAAAGCAGGATGGGACCGCGCTCCGGCATCAATCCCTACAGTGGCGATTTCGCGCCCATCCCCGGGGGCAGCGGGAACGCTATTTTCAGAAGACTACAGGTCGCCGAAACTGACCTTACTCAAGCGGGAGCACTCTATTTCGTGGAGGGCGTATACGTCGGTACGGACGACGCCCAGGCCGGCAACTCGCTTAACAACGCGTCCTACAAGCGCGTCACCGTTGGCGGGGATTTCTCGCTCAATCAAACCGGATCGATGGCCCTTCACGTCCCCGCGATCTTTGCCTGGCAGGATAACGACGCGACCGTCACAACCGTCGACACCGACGTGCCCGGCGAGGGGCGGTTCATCGTAGCGGCGAAGGCTGAAGACAACGGCGACGGAACGTGGCGGTATACGTACGCAGCTTACAATCTAAATTCCCATCGTAGCGGGGGCTCGTTCAGCGTGCCCATCCCGGCGGGTACCCTCGTCACCAACGCCGGATTCAATGACGTGGAGTACCACTCCGGTGAGCCGTACGACAACACCGACTGGCCGGTCGTGACCGGCGCAACAGCCGTCACTTGGTCCAGCCCGGAAACCTTCGCCCAGAATCCCGACTCCAACGCCCTACGATGGGGCACGATGTACACCTTTTGGTTCGATGCGAATGTGGATCCCGGTACGGGCGAGGTGACCCTCGGGCTGTTCCGACCCGGAACGCCGAATTCGGTGAGCGCCATCGTGGCCGTACCGTCCGGAGCCGGCGGCTGCGTTCCGGATGAGGTCCCTGAACAGACCTGCGACGACGGCGCGGACAACGATTGTGATGGGGCGACCGACTGTGGCGATCCCGACTGCACGGCGGATCCGGCCTGCGCCGCCGGGGAGATTCCGACGGTGAGCGAATGGGGCGTCATGGGCATGACGTTGCTGTTGCTCACGGCCGGGACGATCGTCTTTCGGGGTCGTCGATGCGCGGAGGCGTAAATGTGGGTTGGCTTGACGCCGACGGTTAGTGATCGTCCGCTCTGCGCCCGGCTGTTCGTCTTGTTCGGACCGTCCGTGATCGCGATGCTTGTCCGATACCATCAATCGCACTTTTTCGGCGACCCCGCCCGAGCTTTCGACGTCAGCACGCCCTTCTGGGACGTCATCTTTCGGACGTAAGTAGCCGTCCGTGGCGGAAAACGGCGTCCGGAGTTGCGTGACGTCCGTATCGAACGAACAAGCTGGTTCGGCACGCTTGAATCTGATATAAATAGCGCGGCCGTAGTCAGGGTGACCGCCTATGATGGGCAGGAGGGAAAAAGCAATGCGGCGACACGCTCTCACGACAACCGCGACCATCGGCTTGATCACCGTTGCCCTGGGCGCTGCGCCCTCAACGGCACAGACTCCCGCGCTCTCACTCAATCCCGATCAGACCTGCTATGACATCGGCGATCCGGTCATCGTTGACATTGACATGACCGAGTCTCAACTGGCGATCTGCGCCGCGCAGATGTTCCTCGCATACGACGAGGCGAAGCTCGATTTTGTCAGCATGACACCCAGCGGCGACGGCCCCTTCTCCTTCCAACTCTTCGAATCCGTCGACGAGGAACTCGGACTCATCACCTACGCCGTCGCCCAGTTTCCCAACTGTACGTTGGCAACTCAGGGTCCAGCCAGGGTGGCGACCATAACGTTCACAGCCCTCGATAACTGCTTCCCGACACTCGATTTCGTCCCGCACGATCCGCCAACGCTGCTCTCCGGCAACAACGGCGCCTCCGTCGAACCCGTGCTCACCCCCATGGAGCCCGTCAAGATCGACGACGGAACCGTCCCCATCGTCGTCTGCCCCGACACCGTCATCGTCTGCGCCGACGCCGATACTCAAACGGGCGTCGCGGAGTGGCCTGCCATCAGCGATGGCTGCGGGTTCGCCGTCGACGCGACCTGCGACGCCCTCAGCGGCGACGCGTTCCCCATGGGTGTCACCACCGTCCACTGTAGCGCCACCGAGTTCTGCGGGCTGAGCGATTCCTGTTCGTTTGATGTCAGCGTGGTCGATCCCATCCCCGACACCGGACCGGGTGATTCCACCGGTGATCTCGTTGTGGACTTGAGCGACTACATCGGCTTTGTGGACTGTTTCAGCGGCAGCGGGACACCCCCGACCCCCGACCCGTCCATGTGCGTCGAAGCCTGCCTGTCGGCGTTCGATAGTGACATCGACGGCGATGTCGACCTGCTCGACTTCGGTGCGTTTCAAACCGTCTTCACCACTCCCTAAATCTCGCGCTGACACGTCTACAAAGCGTCGCCAGCCGCTGCGACTAAACCTTGTCGAGCGACATCAACGCGAACAGCAGGGTAAGGTATGCGAGCGAGGCGAGCAGGTGCTGGCGGGCGCTGACGCGGGTGCGCAGGCGGGCAACCTCGATCGAAAACGCGAGGAACGCGAACCCGAGAATCAACGCACCGACGTAGTAAACGTAGCCGGACAGTTCGATCCACGTCGGAAGTAGGCTGACCGGTAGCAAAACGATCGAGTAGACGATCATCTCGACGGACGTGCGCCGGCCCGTGGGCTCGATGACCGGAAGCACGGGGTACCCGGCGTCGGCGTAGTCGTCACGGTACAGCCATGCGATGGCGTGGAAGTGCGGAAGCTGCCAGACGAACATAATGGCGAATGGGATGAATGACACCGCCTGCAAATCGCCGGTGGCTGCGGTCCATCCGATCACGGGTGGGAGGGCACCGGGGACGGCTCCCACGGGTACGCACCAGGGCGTGATCCGCTTGAGCGGTGTGTAGGCGAACACGTACAACGCCCAACTGGTGGTAGCCACCGCGGCGCAGGCGGGGTTGACGAACACCGCCAACAGAGCCGCTCCGACGGCGGAACAGGCGGAACCAAACAGCAGAACCTGCCTCGGGGAGAGTCGTCCGGTCGCGAGCGGGCGGTTGGCTGTGCGGGCCATGCGCGCGTCGTGCCGCCGTTCGATCAACTGGTTCAGCGAGTTGGCGCCGCTGACGACCAACGCCATGCCAACGCACACCCAGACAAGCGGAACGACGGCGCCCGACAGGGCGCCCACGTGTCCCATGTGAAAACCGATCGCGGTGGCAACGACGACCAACGCGGTGATCCGCGCCTTAAGCACGGCTGCGTAGTCGCCGAGCGTACCCTGCGAACCGGCGGCGGAGTTGGCGCCGGCTGCGGTCACAGCGCGGTGACTCCCGGTGACACCCGGGTGGCCTTAGGCTCGGATCCGGGGCCGGCGTATCGGTGGGCGCACGCGGTCAGGGTGACGGTAACAGCCAGAATCAACGCCCCGACAGAAACGTGCAGCGAGGGGACCAGCCACTCCCAGAGTCTCGCCGGCCGATCGGCGTGGTAGGTCATGGTGGAGACGAATGCACCGCCGCCAAGCACGAGTTGGGCAACGAGCAGAACGGCGAGGAGCTTGACCGATCGCATCATCAGCGGTTGCGACGCGTAGTCACCGGAGACCCACATGAGTAGAACGCTGATCATCACGGTGACGGTGACGGCGCCGAGGATGTGGAAGATCAACCCCTGGCCCAGGTGGCGGTAGATTGCTCCGAGAATCAACTGGCCGAAGACGCTGACAGACGCCAGCACGCAAAACCGCCGCATCGCGCTGGAGGTGGATTGCCGGGCGGGCGCGGTGGCGAACCAATCGCGGGATTGCGCGGCGACCATACAAAGGGTCGAGCTGAAGAATAATTGGGCGAAACAACCATGCACAATGGCCAGGAAGACGGATCGCTCGGTGACGCGCAGGCCACCCATGACGCCCTGGACGATAACCGCGCCGAGCATAATCCAAGCCAACGTGCGGACCCATCGACGCGGCTCGCGCCACTGGATCCAGACAGCCAGGGCGATGCTCAGCATGCCGACGGTCGCACCCGCTAGACGATGCACGTGCTCGAAGAACTTGTCGCCGACCCATTCGGAGGGTGGGTAGAGAAACATGTTATGCCCCTCGACGGTGGGCCAGTCGGGAAAGGCGAGTCCGGCGTCGTTGCTGGTGACGGTCCCGCCGATGAAGATGAGCACGAAAGTGCATGCGGCGACGGCCAGGGCGAGTCGGCGCGGCGCCGCGGGAGTGTCTGCAGCCGGGGGATGCGGAGAAGCGGATTGTAGGTCTGTCACGGTTGCGAACCTTGGGAGGTGGTCCTCGGTCTCATGCTCGGTTGGGGACTATACCCGAGGCGCGGATCGAGGCCAACGCGAGAAACCGTGGGTGGACCGAGAAGGGCGCGAGATGATTAGGGTGATCCCGAGCGCACTGGCGCACGCGGACTGCAGTTCGGCAAGATTCCTCGCTTCGCTCGGAATGACAAACCTGGAGGATTCTCGGATTCGATGGCAAGAAGGGAGGCTGGCGACGGGGTCGCCGGCCTTCCCGTCGATACCGGATCGTCCAATCGTTCGCGTTATTCCTTGTCGTCGCGGGAGTAGATGAACTCGA
>JAJDDS010000209.1 GCA_029260195.1 Phycisphaerae bacterium | reverse complement strand
CCGGGTCCGTCCGGGATCCCGTTTCCTTCGAGGCATTTCGCGACCTCTATGTCAAAGCAGCCGACCGGCACGCAGCAGGCCTCGGTGACCGGGCACTCCAGGGTGGCACAGGATGTTCCGAGTCCGCGAAAGGCGCCGCCGGCGGCGGTGCATCCCTCGTCTGACAGATTCTGGCAGCTCGAATTGGGAAAACAGCAGGCGCCCGCGCAACCGTTACAGTTCTGCTGCCCGAACAGGCAATCATCGGCTGCATCAATCGCCTCGTCGAAGCACGCCAGATTGTCGCAGACGCCTGCGTCATCGTGCTGATTGCAGCACCGGTCGTGCTCGGCGAAGTCGATGGTGTAGATGCCCGCTCCGTTGCCTCCCGCCAGCTTGCAGTCGAGTCCAAAAATGAGACCCCCGTCGCACCCAGCCCCGCCTCGACCGACGCAATTCGCATCCAGGTCGCATCCGATTCGGATATCTTCCCTGCAGAAACAGTGGTCGAACGAATCGTGCCATACGTCGTAAGAATCGCAATCGCAAGGGGAATCCAGGTAGCTGATCCCGTCGCCGTTGTCGCCGGAGCAGGATGCGCCGCTGGTGCAGTCGAAGAGCTCCTCGATGTCACCGCCGCCGCACACTCCCCCGCCGGCGAATGTCTCATTCGAATGGGTCGCGTTGAACGTGGCGACAACTTCGAGACGATCCAGCGAACTCCCTGGAGGTATCAAGGTGTAAAACGAAAGCACCCGATAGAGCATGTCTTCGTGCGGCAAGGGCTCGCGCCGTTCGGGGGCGAGATAGCGCTCAAGGTCGTTGCCAACCGCCTGCAACGCCCGTATCTGTTGGGCGGTCAACGCGCGACCGTGACCGTTCAGTACCGCCGTTTTGCTTGCGAAGTCGACGTTGGCATCGAGGACGACGTCGTCGATTCGAATCTGGAGCACGGCGCGCGCGGGCGTTACCAGCTTGCTCATGAAAAGAACCCGCGACGACGTCCCGGAGTACGTGCCCGCGATTTCACCGTCCGGGTGCGCCGCAATTCTGAAGGGTTGCGCATCAGCCCCCACCGCTCCGTCGGCGCCGGCACCAGGAGCGATCATCGGTGTAAATAACAGCGCAGCCAAAGCACAACAAAAAACACCAGAGCGTCCCAGGTATCTCATCGAATCTTCCTCCGTGATCTAATGGGCGCCTGAACAACGGTCTCAGGTCGTCGCGTTCATATGTCCCGCAGGCGGACGTCGTCCGTTTGCCCGTCCGCGCTACCCACTTCAAGCGATGAACCCGTTACGGTGGCAGCCCGCCCCAACCCTCCGACATTTCCCATCTGTCAGACGCCAAGCCCCGACCATATCCGAACGGACCGCTCAAAACAAGCGGAAGACTTCTCTTGCCGCGATTCGGGTGTGGCCGTGCTGCCCTCGGTCGGTGGTGTTCGGCGTGGTCAAGGCAAGTCCCCAGATACCACGCCATTGCGCGAGAGAGGACTCGAACCTCCACACCTTACGGTACAGGATCCTAAATCCTGCGCGTCTGCCAATTCCGCCACTCGCGCGTGGAACGGGGGATGGTAGCCGTGTGGACGCCGCAGTTCAACATGATCCACGCGCCGGGGCGGAAGGTTGGGGGCACGTGCGTCGCGTTTCCGTCTTGATCCGCGATCGGTCGCGACCGCATGCCTCCCCGACAGTGAGGAGACGGAATCGCCGGCTCGGCGGCAGCGCGCCTATCGCTTGCGCATCTTGGCCTTGGGTCGGGCGGACTTGACCTTTTGAGCTTCTTCCGCCGCTTTCTGAAGTTTCCCGAAGAACGACGGGCCTTTGGGCTTCTTAGGCTTGGCGGGCCGGCCGCCGCCGCCGTCGCCGTCCCGGCTGTGCTTGACGGGCGCGGGTTGCTTCTTCAGCTCCTCGATGTGCTTGCGAATGCGATACTGTTCGATGGCGCCGAAGACGCTGCTGGCGCCGATGTACAAGTTAAGCCCGCTGGGCATGTTGTAGAAGAACAGCCCGAAGACGAGTGTCATGTAGGGCATCATCTTCTGCATCTGTGCGGCTTGTTCGGACTGGTCACTCTGCGGACCGGGCGCGGGTTTGGGTTTGGGCATGAGTTTCTGCTGCATGAACATCGAGAGAGAGACGAGGATGGGCAGCAGATTGAAGCTGGTGATCGGGCCGGTCATGCTCGAGAGAATCGGAACGTGGACCGGATCCGCGAAGCGGATCAGCGCGTCCGGCGCGGTGAGATCGTGGATCCAGAGCATGAACGGCTCATGCCGCATGTCGATGTTGAAGTTTAACGACGTAAACAACGCCACCCAGATCGGCATCTGGAGAAACATTGGCAGGCACGAGGACATCATCCCGGTCATGGGATTGACGCCCTCGTCCTTGTACATGGCCATGATTTCCTGGTTCATCTTCTGCTTGTCGTTGGCGCAGCGTTTCTTTATTTCCTCCATCTTGGGGGCGAGGTTGGCTTGCTGCTGCTGCATGCGCATCATGTTCACCTGCCCCTTTTTGGTGATGGGGTGGAGGATGGTGCGCACGATCAGCACGAGGATGATGATCGCAATCCCGTAGTTGAAGACCATGGCTTTGAGGCTGTTGAGCATCCAGATCATGAACCGAACGAAGCTCTTCGGCGTCAAGAAGGCGCAGGCGCCCATCGAATAACTGGAGAGCACTTGCTCGTCGTATCCCAGGGCGGCGTATTCGGGGACTGAGCGAAAGGCCTTACGGTCCTTGGGGCCGAGGTACAGATCGAATGCGACCTCGCGTCGCGCGCCGGGTTCGATCGCGAGGCGAGACGTGGTCGTGACGAACGTGGAGGTCGGTCCTTCGGTCGTGACGGGGACGCTTTTGATTTCGTTGACCCAGGCGGCGTGAGCGTGTCCGTCTTCGGCGCGCGGCGATGCGAAGACGACGAAGTACTTGTTCGCCACGGCGATCCAGGCGACGGGTTCGGCGTCGTCGCTGCGATAGAGCGAAGTCTCGCCGGTGGCGTTCATCGCCGTTTGCTCAACCAGGACGCCTTCCTCGCCGAATACGCCGGAGAAAAGAAACCGGTCGTTGAAACGCAAATCCTCCTTGCGCATTCCGACCGGGCCGCGTTGGGTGATGATCGCGGTCAACGGCTGATGGGTGACGTTCTCGATGTCGTACACGATCGCCATGTCATGCCGTTGTGATTCGGCGGGTTGCACGGGCAGGGCGAAGGTCTTGCGTACGTGAAGCACCGGTTTATCGCCGTCCTGGATCGTGGCGCGGAACACGACGCGTTCGGCATCGCGCGACTCGATGGCCCATGCGACGCCGCCCAGGGCGACGGTCTCGTCCCATTCGCCGATGTAGATGCGGTCGGTTGTGAACGAGTGGAGCGTCTCTCCTTCGTCGGACGTCTCCTCCTTGACCATCGGATACGACGGGGCATCGGGCTCGGCGGACACTTCGAAGTCGCTCAGTTCGGCTTCGACCAGTGCCGCCCCGACCGTGGTCAGCGACACGCCCATCCGAAACGGGCTGCTCTCACCTCCGTCGGTGCTGCCGAGTGTGATGGTCTCGCGCTCGCTGGGTAGGACGTAGAGCGCCCCGTCGCCGGGGTCGGCCTGCGCGCGGGTGGGAGCGGCGCCGCCCGACGGGGTCGGTCTCGCCCGTTCGCCACCGTCCTCGCTCGCCACCTCAGCCGGCGTGCGATCGGTGTTGACGGGCGTGGGAGGCCAGACCCGTACGGCGATCATCTGCCACACAAAGAACACCACCGCCGCCCACAGCAGCGCCCGTACGACGTCTTTACCTTCCATGAATACCCATCATCCGACGGCGGGGCCTTGCCCGCCGGCGGCGTTTGTTCGCGCCTTCAATGACACCGCGCCGTCGCCCGGAAGCTGGATCGCTAACATCGCCCGCTACCGCCCGTCCAACAAACGCGTGCCCAGAAAGTCATCCAATTCCGCGACGGCGAAGATCTTCTTCACCGACTTCTCGATGTCGTACTCCAATCGCACGAACTCGACGTCCGCGCGATACTCGCCTTCCGGACGTCGATCGTCCACCGTTACCACCGCGTAGCTCGCCCGGACGTCTCGGTCGCGCGGTTGCCCGACGCTGCCGACGTTGATGATGGCCTTCTCGTCTTCCGTAATCGTGTACCGATTCGCTTCCGGAAGTTCCATCGGCGGTTCGAAATACGGATCGTCGAGAAACACGCCGGGCACGTGGGTATGTCCCACCATACACGTCATGTGATTCGGTTCCAGCCGTTCGAAATTCGCGAGAATTTTGGAAGGGTTGGTGTAGCAGTCTTCGGCGAAGAGGTATTCGTTCACCGGGCGTCGCGGCGACGCATGTACCAGGAGGAGGCCGTGGGCTTCGTGCTTGAAAGGCAGACGGCCGAGCGCCTCCCACCGGCGTTTGCGATTCGCCTTGTCGGTCTCATCCTCGAAGACGGAGCGCGTCCAGTACGCGGCCCGTTCCGCGCTGATGTTGAAACCGCAGGGCTCGTAGAAGACAGCCTGGTCATGGTTTCCGCAGAGCGACGCGACGCAGGTGTCGATCACGAGGTCGAGGCACTGCTTCGGGCTGGCGCCGTATCCGATGACGTCGCCGAGACAGTAACGCTCCTTGATGCCGCGCTTGTCGATGTCCGCCGTGACGGCTTCGAGCGCTTCGAGGTTACCGTGGATGTCCGAGATTACCGCGAATGTTGTCGGCATCGTGTCCTGGGCGTCCATCGCGCACGCCACCCCGCTCGGAAGACCCACGCCTCCCGAGTCGCACCAGCGTCGAGCCCCGGATGCTAGAGCGGCGAGGTCCAGCCGTCAAACCGCGCGGAATTCCCTCGCATTCGACGGGGTGTGGCCATACATGGTGGCAGCGGAGAACTCGTCCTTCCAGATTCCGAGTGCATTGGGTCCAGGCAGCTCGTCTGCCGGTGTTTTCGGGAGGGTGTCGTGCGGAGCACTGGCGGGCAAGCCGCCAGCGGCACCCGTCCCACACGATGCCACGAAAAACGGCCACACCCATTCGCCGTCCGTGTCGGATAATGACGCACGATTGTCCGTCGTTGGGTTCGTTTGGCGCCGGCGCGATGGGTTCGTTTGGCGCGGGCGTCGGGCGCGGATTCTTCGGTCGGGGCTAACTTCGGCTGGTGGTCTCCACATCTTAATAACGTGTGGGGTGATCTGTAACTCGTTGAGAATTGGCGCGCGCCCCTGTGCGATCGCGGCATTGAGGGTGCGAGTGATTCCGGCGGTCCGTAGGCGGAAGCACGCAATCGGCAAACGCCGTCGGACGTCCCGCCCGGGGGTGAGGGCGCTACAGTGGGTGTTCCGGGCGTCCAGCCGTGATGGACGGGTCGGGGCGGATTGGGCGGGATTTGGTCCGAATCCGGTCAATTGATGGTAGTTGGGGTCGCGGGTTCTATAATGGACTCCGGTGCGTCTGTCTCGGGGGGCGTGCCCTCACGGACGGCGAGCACAGCCAGACACGGCGTCGGCGGAATGGCGACGGTTTCATCGCGCGAGGGTACTGCGCGGCGATGGTGGCGGGCGGAATTCCGCGGCGATGAGACGGGACCATTTATGGGAAACAGGATCCGAAGAGTGGGTCGGCGCGAAGCGCGGTCACGGTCGAACGGGCTCGTTGGCGTGGGGTGTCTGTGCGCGTCGTCGGTGGTTCTCGTTGCAGGGGTGATGAATGGGCAGGGTCGGCCGGCGGCGCCGGCGCTGCCCGTGGTCGAGAGTCACGAGATCGAGTTGGATGTCGATTCGGGGTGGGTCACTGCGGCGAGTGACACTATTGAGATGGTGTATTCGACGGTGGTTGAGATTCCCGGGGCGGTCTGGTTGCGTTTGATATTCGAGGACGTGATTCTCGGGGGTGACCTCGACGCGGGGACCGGGTCGTATCTTCTGGTCACGTCGGAGTTGGATGGGGCGGATCAGCGCTTCGACGCGGTGAGTCTGGCGCAGTGGGGTGATACGTCGGCGTTTTTCAACGGGGATGCGGTGTCGGTCGAGCTGTACGTCCATCCGGGCGGCGGGGTGAATCGTGTGACGATCGGGGGCGTTGTCGTTGGCGATCCGCCGCAGGAATCGCTGTGCGGGGACACGGACGATCGGACGCCGGTGGACGATCCGCGGGTGGGGCGTACACCGGGGTGCAGCGGGTTCTTGATAGATGATGCGTTTCACTGCGCGCTGACGGCTGGGCATTGCGTTAGCAACGAGATGAACGTGATGGAGTTCAACGTGCCGTTATCCGATCCGGACGGCGGGCTGAATCATCCGGATCCCGACGACCAGTACGCGATTGACCTGGGCTCGATCCAGTTCACCGGGGGCGGGGCAGGCAATGACTGGGCGTACTATGGATGCTTCCCGAACTCGAACACCAATCTGACGCCGTTCCAGGCGCAGAACGGGTTCTTCAAATTGCGCTTGGATCAACCGGCGCCGGACGACGCGATACGGATCACCGGATTCGGGCGGACCGATCCGCCATCCGCGCCGGAGTTGAATCGAACATTAAAAACCACCTTCGGGCCGCTGTTGAACGTTAGCGAGAGCACGTTGTTTTACGAGGTGGACACGCGGCCTGGGGATTCGGGGGCGGTGGTGATCGACGATGCGTCTGGGGAGGCGCTTGCGATCCACACACACGGTGGTTGCGATTTCGTCCCGGGTAATCGGGGCACACGCTTGGACAACGCCGGGCTGCAGGCGGCGCTGGCGAGTCCGCAGGGCGTGTGCTCTTCGACGCCGGCTGGTGACGGTGATTTCGACAACGACGGGGATGTCGATCTGCTCGACTACTCGGAATTTCAGGAATGTCTGACGGGTCCGACTGGGAGCACGGCGGCGGGATGCGGACCGGGGGATTTCGACGCGGACGGGAACATCGATCTGCTGGACTACCGTTTTCTGTCTGGCGGGTTCACGGGTGACTGCGGGACGATGATCACGTCGGACCTCGAGGACGTGGACGCTTGCTTGGGGGAAATGGTGGTCCTGGCGATTGCCGCTACGGGCATCGATGTGACGTA
>JAJDDS010000208.1 GCA_029260195.1 Phycisphaerae bacterium | reverse complement strand
GACGTCCCCCCATCAACGTCGCCCCCCTTTCGTCCACCCCCTCGCGTTGTGCGAGAGTGACACGGTCGGGCACGGCACCAGAATCTGGCCATTCGCCCAGGTCATGCGCGGCGCGATCATCGGCGCTGACTGCCAGATCGCCGGACACGCGTTCATCGAAACCGGCGCCCGACTCGGCGACCGCGTCACCGTCAAGAACGGCGCCATGATCTGGGAGGGCGTCACAATCGCCGACGACGTGTTCGTCGGACCCGGCGTCCTCTTCACCAACGACCGCCACCCCCGCAGCCGCCGCGCCCCCGCGCCCCCATTCCGAGCCCGGAGCGCAAGCGACGGGTGCGCCCAAGCGCATCAACGCCCCGACCCACCCCACGCCCCCGACTCCTCGGGCAAATCTTGGCTGATCCCCACGACCGTCGAGCGCGGCGCCTCCATCGGCGCCGGCGCCGTCATCATCTGCGGTATCACCATCGGCTCCAACGCCATGATCGCCGCCGGCGCCGTCGTCACGCGCGGCGTCGAACCGCACGGACTCGTCGTCGGCCATCCAGCGAAACGTGTGGGCTGGGTGTGCATGTGCGGCGCAACACTGCACGGTCTCGACGAGTGCGCGGCGTGCGGGCGACCGTACGCACACGAAGAGCGTGCCGGTGAATCCGCCGACAAACAAGAGACCGTCTTCACAGGTTCAAGACCGTCATGAGCACGCATGAAAGAAACGCGGGAGTGCGTCGCCACGCTCCCGCGTCTTGGATCATCGAGTAGCCCGCCGACCGGCCTCGGTCGTCGCGAGACGCCGTCGTTATCCGGCTACGGTGTGTGGTAGCCCGCTGCCTCCGCCGCCGCTTCGGCCAGCGTGAACGGCGGCGCGTCACCGATGCCGTTGTGACATCGCAAACAAACGAAGTCGACCGTGACGGCCGCTTGATCACCTCCGGGTCCCTGGTTCTGCAACAGTTCGGATCCATCGGCGCTGAACATCGCGTTGTAGTCGACCTCGGCCGTGTTGATGTTGAATACGTGTGTCTTGATGTCACCCATGCGGGCATCCGGTCCGATGACTGCGGCGTCCGCAGCCGTAGCGGACTTCGTCGCGTATGCCATGTGGCAGCTCTTACACGTTAGCACTTCGCTGTACGAACCACGCGTGAACGTCTTACCGCCGTGCTGCCCCATGTCCACGCCGGGATTAAGCAGATCGTGACAATCCATGCAGGAGGTGGTGATGCCGTTGGCCGGATCGTAGTAGGCGGAGGTGTGAGGCTGGTGGCAATCCACACAGTCACGTTCCCAGTGGGCGCCGGCGAGCAACTCGGGGTACTGCTCATGGTGCCTGATGTACCCGCCCTTCGCGATCACCACATTGTTATCACCTCCGCGCGTATGACACGTACCGCACTGTGCGGCAGTGTTGTCCACAACGATGGTGGCAGCTATCGGGTGCAACGCATGCCCCGATCCCTCGCCGTGGCAAGCCTCACACTGCACACCCGGCTCCGCCCAATCCTCGAAACCTCCGGGAACCTCTTGCGGACCGGTCGTGTGGCATTGGAAGCAAGAGTAGTTGTAAGGTTTGGGCGCGGTGTCTGTTGCGTGGTAGTCGACCCAGTTGAGCCCACTTCCGCCGGGCGGAAATTCCAGATTCCATTGCGTCTCTACGCCCGTTGCCCCGTCAAACGTGTCGCTGGCGCCGATGAAGATGTTACCACTTTGAGTAATGAACCGCGCTTTGCGATAGTACCCACCGATCACATAACTGACGTCGGTCCAGTCGGCGAACGGAATAGGGTCAGGCACCCCCGCGTAGGTGCCCTCCGGTGGGTACGTCGGCGCGGCCCCCGACAACGGAGTCAACTTATGGGAGTGCGCGTGAACGCGCTGCAGTGCGGTCTGATCCGGGTGACACGCACTGCACACGACGGATCCCATGTATAGGGGTTGCGGCGCGCCGGCGCCGGACAGGGCTTCGGCGGCCTCCAGGATGCCCGCCGTGTACGGACCGTTATGGACACCCATGCTGGCGTCACCGATCACGTAGTAGTACAGGAACCGAGCCTGTTTCACGCTGTCGGGAATGTCGTCCTGACCGCCCGGTCCTTCCGGCGGCCCGCCACAGCAGGAGTACTCCCACGTCGCCGGATCACCCAGTGCCGCCGCGATCCCGTCGACACGAGCCTGCACACCCGCCTGGACACCTTCCGCCAGCGCTTCCGCCGCTTCCGCCGATTCGTGGCAACTGACACAGGCTTCGTAATTGATATGCCAACTGTGCCCCGTAATCGCATCAACTTCCGGCGGGCCATCACTGTGCGGCGCCGTGTACATGTGGCAGGTCACACATTGCAGGTCCAGCCCAGCGTGATCAGACTCCGTGAACGGAACCAGATCGGGCATCCCGACAGGCACCGGCATCTCGCCCACATAGGTGTTGCCTTGCACACTGTGGTGCGGACCGCGCGAAGTCGCCTCCCACGTCCGCCCCCGGCTGTGGTGACACTGACCACACAGGTTGAATCGCGCCGGATCTTGTGCCTCATCCGGATCGTTCGACGGCGGCGTCACCACCACCTCCGGGTACAGCAACTGATAGTCGTGATCCGGCTCCGGATCCGCCGCGTTGCCCGTCTGCATGTGCGGCGAGTGGCACGCCACACAGTCAACATTGTACGGGTCGCCCGTCACCGGGTCATCGCCCAACGGCTTGTGACACGCATAGCACGAACCATAGTAGGCGTGGTCCGACGAAACCGCGTGTCCCGACGTCTCCCATTCGTCAAACGTCGGATGATGGCTGTCGGTATGACAAGATCCGCACAGTGCCGCCGACTTGTCGATCGTCGGATGCACCATCAATACATCATTGGTGTGCCCGCTCCCCGGACCGTGGCAGTTCTCGCACTGCACACCGTCGAGGTGCGGGGTCGTCGCCTGGTCCACGTAGCCCGTCGGCTCGCCGAACCCGACCGTATGGCATGCCAGGCAGATCGCGTTCTCACCCTGGAAGATCGCGTCCAGCGTGCCCCATGCTCCCTCGTGTCGGGTGCCCGCCCAATCAGCGTGCATGTCCACGTGGCAGAGGTTGCAGGTGTCCACCCCGACGTATTGACCCTCGGGCAGCGCGTCGAGTCCCGGACGGAGGCCGTTGTGATGCTTGTGGCAGTCGCTGCAAAGACCCATCGACGGATCGAGCACGTGCGGCGGCTGAATATTCGGATCAGCCGACGGATACTCGTGGCATGTTTCGCAAATTCCCCGGACGTTCGGATCCGGATCCACATACGCCCCCGGCCCGACGCCGACGGTGTTGTCCGTGAACGTCACGTCGACCTCACCAAAGTTGAACGTGTTGAACGTCTGATAGATGAGCGACATGTTCGTGTTGTCGGTGCTGTGGAGATCGTGGCAATCGGTGCAGTACTTCGTGAAGTTCGCCCCGTGCTCGATCGGTCCGGTGTCACCCCGGTGACACTCCTTGCACAGCGCCCCCGTGCTGTTATCGACGCGAAGCAGCGGCTCGCCGTTGTCGCTGTTGTGCGGCTGGTGGCACGTCCCACAGCGAACGTTGCCGTTGTCCAGGTGCAGTGCGAGCTCGCTGCCGGCGTCAGGACCCATCGATCCGCCTTCGTCAGCCCCCACACCCCACGGATGGCTGGACGCGATCGACAGGTCGGCAATGGGCATGTTGTGTGCGATACCGCCGGACGTGTGACACGACTGACACAGGTTGGCCTGCCCCGTCGGATCGAGCATGCCCCCCGGCAACCCATCCATCGAGTGGCAACGCCCGCACGCATTCTCAAGATCGATCACGTGCGGCGGATCGAACGAAGTCATGCTTGATTCCAACGGTCCGGCGTCCCCGTTGTAGAAGTCCGCCACCGTCGCGCCGCCGAAGTCGTCGACCACGATGCCCAGGTCGGAAACGTCGACGCGACCGTCCTGATTGACATCCAGATTCCAAGCGTACGTCCCTGCGTGAATCGCATCGACGACCTCGAACGGATTGTCCGGACGCATCGCCCCACCCGCCTTCACAGCACCCGGACGCAGGCGATCACCCATCGTGAAGCCCGCCTGCTCGAGTGGCTCCGTCGCGGGCGAACCCGCCGTGCAGGCCACGTTGTAAACCTCCACCGACGCGTTGTTCGTGTTCGCAACGTACAACCGTCCGCCGGAGATCAGCGCATCACCCGGAATCCGCAGCTCACCCGGCGCGCTGCCGTAACCGATCAGCGGCAGGTGATCCGGGTCGATCTCGGTGCCAAGCGAATCGAACGCCCGCACAGTGCCCATCAACGCGTCGGCGAGATAGATGTTCCCGCAAGCGTCCAGCGCGAGTCCAGCGCTACGGGCGAACCACGCCGTCTCGCCCGAGGATGTGAACAGAATGCGATACCCAAATTTGAACTGCAGCATCCCGCCGGTGTCGAACACTTGCGCGCGGAAGTTGTCCACATCCGCCACAACAACTTGACCCGTGTCTGCATTGAGCGCCAACGCCGTCGGCGATTCGAACTCCGACAGGCCCGCCCCCTCCATGCCCCACGAACGGGCCAACAAGCCCGTCGTCCCGTCGAACACCATGATCCGGTGTTCGACCGTATCCGCCACATACACCTCGCCCGTCGTCGGGTGGACGGCAATGTCGTTCGGATAGGTCATCGTCAACGGCGCCGGATCAAGCGTTCCCAGCAAACCGAACGCCGCGTCATAAATCCCGACCGCCCCATCGCAACGAGAAACGAACACCCGGCCATCCGGATGCACCGCGATCCCAACCGGGAGTTCCACGATGACGAACGTCCCGACGACCGCGCCCGCATCGTCGAACTGAAGAATCTCTCCGGTCACCTCGTCGGTGGCGTACACCCCGCCCCCTGCCGGCGCCGCTAGGCGACCCGGGTACCGAAGATCCGTGTCGAAAGTCGTGACATACGAAACGTCCGCCGTCTGACCGACGACGACCGACGCGACTGCAACCACCATAGCGCCCAACATGAGATTCTCCTCAGATTTGGGATTGCGCTACGCCGGGAAGACTCGATTGGAAGAAAAATCGCGATGCCTACCCCGGCGATCAATCCATCCAAATGTGGTAGGAGCAAATCGCATGCCGCAGCGTGTCGCACCAAAAGCGCACCGAGCCGATCGCATCCAGAATCACCGATGCCGGCGCACTCACGACGGTTTATCGTGCCGGTGAAAACGCGCGGTCCACGCCGCCAAGTGTCTCGCCCGCGGCAATTCCTCTCCATGTTGGGACAACATCGTCCGCCGTTTTCATTAGTGGGACGTTCCCAAGAGGGAGAATCGCGGCGCAGGAGAACGCCGACGTCAGCGATGCGCAGCGCCGGGCCCTGCACTCACCGGCGACTCTGTCGCCGTGAGCTTCCCATACATCAGCCTGCGAAGCGCAGAGGTGGGGGCAGGGCATCCGCACGTGAGATCGGCGAGCTTCGGCGACGCGATCGTCTCTGG
>JAJDDS010000207.1 GCA_029260195.1 Phycisphaerae bacterium | reverse complement strand
CCAGGGTAACACATGGCGGCGACGGATGCACGGACTAGAGCGGAGGCACGGAGGATAACGGAGGCTCGTAGCCACAAGGGACGGCGTTGCCAGATTCGACGGACCCCTGGTCCTTACGCTTCGATGGAATCGCCACGCGATCCGGGATGCGCCCCGCTATTCGCGATTCGACATTCTGAATTCGACTTCCGCCTCCCCAGACCGTACCATGGTCCCAGGAGTGTAAAAACCGGACCGATGCCCAGCTCACCCACCAATCTCGACCTTAAGTACGAACGGATGAAAGACATCGTACGCTCGTTGGAGCGCGTCGCCGTAGCATTCTCTGCCGGCGTCGATTCGACCTTCGTCACGAAAGTCGCCGCCGACGTTTTGGGCGCTGAGAACGTCACGGCTGTCACCGGCAAGAGCGACTCGCTGGCGACGGCGGAATTCGAGGAGGCGGTCCGACTCGCCGGGTTGATCGGAGTGGCACATGTCGTGATTGAGACGCGCGAACTCGACAACCCCAACTACGCAGGCAACCCCACCGACCGCTGCTATTTCTGCAAGACGACGCTCTACGAACATCTTGGCGAGTTCATCCGCGAGCGCGACATCCGTGCCGTGGTCAACGGTATCAATGCCGACGATCAGTCCGATTGGCGACCCGGTATCCGAGCCGCCACCGAGCACAACGTCCACGCCCCGGCAGCGGAAGCCGGACTCACCAAAGACGACATCCGGGTACTCTCGGCGCGCCTTGGCCTGCCCACGCACGACAAGCCCGCCAGCCCCTGCCTATCGAGTCGCGTCCAGTATGGAGAATCGATCACCGCTGAGAAGCTCCGCATGATCGAATCCTGCGAGGCCTTCCTGCATGATCTTGGCATGCGCGAGTGCCGCGTCCGCCACCATGGCGACATCGCCCGCATCGAAGTGCCACCGCCTGACATTCCCACGCTGGCTGGTTCCGATAATCGCGTGCGGATCGACGAGCATTTTCGCTCGGTTGGCTACAAGTACGTAACGCTCGATCTCCGCGGATTCCGCAGCGGGAGCATGAACGAGGTCGTCACCCTCCGAATCGCCGATCACGAATCCTAAGCGCGCCGGGATGGCAGCTCACCCGCCGGTCAGTTTGGCTGGATAGCCGAGGTCGCTGAGCATCGCCAACACCCGTTCGCGGTGGTCTCCCTGGATTTCGATGCCTTCGGGGCTGATCGTTCCGCCCGCGGCGCAGGCGGACTTGAGGCGGGCCAGGATGCCCCGCAGGTCCGACGCCACCGGGTCCAATCCGGTGATGCGCGTGACGGTCTTGCCCTTTCGACGCTTGGCGCGGCCGACCCGGACTGCTTGGTCTTCTGGGCGCACGATCTCGCCAGTGGCGTCGCGCGGGCAAGCGCACGCAGCCAACGTCTTCTCGCACACCGGACACGTGACCGGGCGTTCCAGGGGCGTGCCGTCAAACAATCCTGACATGCCCACCATGCTACACCCATCGGGGGTGTGGCTATACTTGGTGGCTGAGAATTCGTCCTTCCAGACATCAACGCATTGGGTGCGAGGCAGCGTGCCTGCCCGTGTTCTCGCGGTTGAGTGGTGCCAAGCACCGGCGGGCAAGCCGCCGGTGGCACCCGTCTAACACGATGCCACAAGAGTTGCCACGCCCGTGCATCGGGACGCATCCTCGATGCGCTTTCGGCGCTGGCGCGTAGCGGGTATCGTCCCACCCTACGGACGCATCGCGGAATCCGAGATACGACACCCATGGATTTACACAAACCGGGAACGATCCGTGTCACCTGCGCGCCGGGGCTGGTCGACTACCTCAGGCGGGAGGTCGAGGACCTTGGCTACCGGGTGAATTCCTCTCAACTCACGAGCCTGGAAATGACGGGCACGACGCGCGATGCGATGCGGTTGAACCTGTTCCTGCGGACGGGTTTCAACGTGCTCCATTTGGTCGCCAAGTTCAGATGTGCCAGCCCCGACGAGCTGTACAAACGCACCAACGCACTGCCCTGGGATGAGATGATCTCGCCGGATGAGTACCTCAGCGTCGTGTCCAGCGTGAACACGCCCACCATCAACAACTGGCGGTTCGCGAGCCTCAAGGTCAAGGACGCCATCGTCGATCGGGTCGCCTCCGCGGTCGGGCGGCGCCCCGACTCCGGATCGAAGCGTGAGAACTTCGTCGTACACCTTTACTGGAAGGGCGACCGGTGCGAACTATTCGTCAACACCACAGGGCGAAAACTGGCTGATCGCAACTATCGCAAGATCCCCCACAAAGCGCCCATGCAGGAGACGCTGGCAGCCGCGGTGATACTCGCTACTGGTTATGATGGGGCGTGGCCGCTCGTCAACCCGATGTGCGGAAGCGGAACGCTGGCCATCGAAGCGGCGCTCATCGCGACGGGCCGGCCGCCGGGACTGCTTCGGAGCAACTTTGGATTCATGCACCACAAGGCGTTTGACGCCGATGGTTGGAAGACCATGCGCATCGAAGCCAAAAAGATCCGCCGCAAGGCACGGATCGCGCGGATCATCGCCACGGACATCGACCCCACAGCCGTCGAGGCAGCCACCCAGAACGCCGAAACCGCCGGCGTTCGGCATCTGATCGATTTCGCCGTGTGCGATTTCGCCGACACGCCGCTCCCGTCGGAGGCCGGCATCGTGGTCATCAACCCGGAGTACGGCGAGCGGCTGGGTGAGGTCTCGGAATTGGAGAGGACCTACGAGCGGATGGGCGATTTCTTCAAACGGAGATGTTCCGGGTGGACCGGCTACGTTTTTACGGGCAACCTGTCGCTGGCCAAGAAGGTCCACCTCCGCGCCAGCCGCCGCATCGAGTTCCAGAACGCCAAGATCGACTGCCGCCTGCTCAAATACGACCTATACTCTGGCACCCGCCGCACGCCACCATGAATCGCACCGGTCGGAGACAACTCGCATCATCAGGCACGGTGATCCGGCTGAATGAGACATGATTTACAGGATTGACAAGATTCGTTCTCCCCATCTTGTCAATCTTGTAAATCATGTCTACTCGCTTCACACTGCTTCCGGTGGTGGAGACTCTTCGCTGGTCGAATGAGGGGCGCGCGAGCGGATGTCAGGCGCTGGCTCCTATTCACGCTCGCGCGGCCCGTTGATGGACTCCTCCGTCGGTGGGACACCCCGTTCGGGCGCCGACGGTGTCGGATCCGCGACGTCCCGTGTTCCTTCCTTCCCCACGCCCCGAGACACGCGATAACCCGCGCATCGCGAGACGACCGGACAGCACCAGAATCGGAATTACAACGACCGTCGTGTCCACGCATCGGCCAGCTTGCGCCGAAGGATGCGCGCGTCGTCGTGCCCACGGAGGAACGGAACGGCGTTTTCCAATCCGAACGCCGACGCCCGCGCGCCGCGTCAGGAGGAGATAATCGAAAGACGTTGAAGGTCGGTTCGCCGTGAATCGGGGTCCGATCGTCCATCCGGATCGCGAGAGTCACGCGCGATGCCGATTTTGACTGCGTTGTCATACGGCGAACGACGTACATGTGAGATTCCAGAGATCGAGGCTCCATCCATCCCCGGTTCCGAGGAATGCCTCAACCGACCCACTTGGCGCCGGCGTGCGCTTCAGCCTGAGCCGGTTCCAGATGTCGCGGTGGCGATTGCGGAAGACGTCATAAGGTCAGACGACGCCACCTGCTTTCTCCATTATTCAACGCCCGCGCGCCAAGGCAAGCGTCCGCCGGATTCCTCTTCACTTAAAAACGCTAACCGAAGCCAGAACATGATGTTGCGAGTGTCAAGTGTAACTCGCCGATGGGGGTCGACGACGGCGACGACTGCCCCCCCGGTCAGCGGCGGTTACGCATCTGAGTGTGAAGGGTGTCGATGTCGTTCGTGCGAAGATTGAAGTTGAACTCGGGGCCACGGAACCTCGGCCCCGCAGGCGCGTCGCTGTAAATCTCCGCCTCCGCGTTTTCCGTGCCGAAGATTCGCAACAGGTCGCTATCTTCATATTTCACAATACGGAAGGCCTCGACAGTGTACTCGTCGGCGACCAACACGACTCCCCCGGTGGCTTCCAGCTGTCGCAGGTCGCGCGCGCTCATCCCGCCCAGGCCGGCGTTCTCCTCGGAGGCTGACGCCGACGGCGCCGGCTCTGCGAACTCGGCCAGCAACGCTCCGCACGTCAGCCGCGTCCGCCATCCGGCGTCGGGGTCGTCGG
>JAJDDS010000206.1 GCA_029260195.1 Phycisphaerae bacterium | reverse complement strand
GTGGACGCTGCCGCCCTTGCAGGCGCTTCCGCCCTGAAGGATACCGCCGGGGCAAACGACTATGAGGACGCGCGTGACCGGGCGATTGAGTGCGCGCTCCTGAACAAGGTGGCGGGCGATCCGTTACACGTTTCCGGCGGCGATGTCGACTTCGGATGGGCGGATATTAACCCGGGCAGCGGCGTGTACGAGTTCACCTCAGACCCCACGAACGTCAACGCCGTACAGGTGACGGGGCGTCGGACGTCGGACAATGAGGCGGACGGCCCAGTCCCGCTGGTGTTCGCGGCGATCTTCGGGAAGACCTCGACGGACGTCGTGTATACGTCGACCGCGCTGATGCAGCCACGTGACATCGCGGTGGTGGCGGATCTGTCGAATTCACACAACAATGATTCGGAGTTGCGCAGTCTCAATGTGCTGGAGATCAATCTCGGCGACGTGTGGGCGGAGTTGCCCGGCGGGATCGACGATGCCGCGGGAACCTGGCACGCGGCGTGGGATAGCAGTTCCATGGTGGTGCTCGCGCGAGGATTCGGTTGGGGATTCTTTCAACGCAATCCCGCGGGACAGTCGCACGGGTTGGGATTCGGGTATGACACCGCCAGCGAAACCGGTCCGACGCGGCACATCGAGCCGAACGCGTACGATCCCAGGACGGACAATGGACTCGTCAACCTCCCCCTTGGTTTCGACGCGAGCGGGAATCAGGTGGCGTTTCACTGGAATCCCGCGAACGACCCAGCCTACGCGGAGATCGTCGACTACCTGAGCGATGTGGGCTACACCGGTTCGTTCGGTCCCCCCGCGCCGCCGGGTCAAGGCGCGACGTCTGAGATCACCGGTATCATGGGAGACCACACGGTCGGTATGGGGATCTTCCGTTGGTTCAACTGGGCGTACCGGACGGCCATCGCGACCGGATACGCGCAATGGAACAGCGGGATCCCCGGTGGACTGTGGGAGCAGGAAGGAATGGACGAGCCGGACATCGCGTTCGGTTACAGGGACCAGATCATTCACCCGTGGGAGGTGGTCTGGGATGAAACGGTTCTCGGCGATCGCACGACGGACCAGATGCAGACGCTGTGGGAGGACTACGCGCGATACTACCTCGCGTCGGACGATACGACCATGACGCTCTACGGGCATCCGGACTTTCAGTGGCGATTCGGCCCCAAGACCTTTACCAACTACCTGCTTGACCGCAAACCGAAATTCATGCAGTCTCCGGAGTTGTCCGCGACGCCGTCGCAGCCTGTGCACGCGGAGAAGGAGGCTGTCGAGGCGTTGGCCCAATCGTTGTCGCAGGATTTCGGCGACCTGATGTCACTGGAAATCTATGCGACGACGGTGCATCACGAGGTGGATCTGGGGCCGGATGTCTTGGACGTATCGACCCGGCTGTTCCAGATGCAGGCCGGTCATTACGACGCCTACACGAACATAGGCGGGGGCATTCGCGAGGGCCGCAAAACGCTGACGGGTTCGGATTCACGTCCGAACGCGAACAAGGTGATCGTGTTGCTGACCGACGGTATCGCGACAGCGTGGGAGATGCTGTCGTCGGACGGCCCCGAAGGGGTCCCTGTGGGCGACCCGCTGATCGCGAACACGCTGGCGAAAGAGGCCGAGGCGCGCGCGTATGCGGTGCAGCAGGCGGAGTGGGCCATGGGCGAGGGGATCAAAATCTACGCGGTGAGCGTAGGAGCTGCTGCGGATCAGCCATTAATGGAGGAGATCGCCTCGATTACGCGCGGTGAGCATTTTCACGCCGAAGGCGAGAGTATCGAGGAATACTCTGAGAAGCTTCTGGAAATTTTTGAAAGTATTGCGATTTTGAAACCGGTGACACTCGTCGAATGATGTCTGAAAACGAAAACGGAGGCGGCGTCGCGCCAGGGAGTGGCGCGACCGGTGGTTCCATGGAAGGGGCGGTGGTTCGAGTTGTTCTGTTCGATGCCGATGAGGCGGCGGGGGGGAAGATGCGCGGGCTGCTCGAGGACATCGCCGGCGTTCGGCTGCTGGATTCCTTGTCCGACGGCGCGGAGCTCCTCGCGACGATCGAGAAGTCGTCGGTTGACTTGGTGGTGGCCAGTCTCGATCCGGCGCCGGATGCGATCATGCCCGCGGTGAGCGCGGCGTCAAAGGCGCACGACAACGTGAAGTTTCTCGCGGTATCGTCGAAGGACGACGCGTCGCTCATCAAGGCGGCGATGCGTTCGGGTTTCGGCGACGTGGTCAAGCTCCCGGAGGAGGTCGATCGGCTTGAGGAGGAGATCGCCGGACTGCGGAAGCTGACCGAAGGTGACGGCGGACTGGGTCGCATCGTGACGGTCCTGGGCAGCGCCGGCGGCGTGGGCTGCACGACGGTCGCCGTGAATCTCGCGGTCGAATTAGCTGAGAAATCGGGCCGCGAAGTCGCGCTGGTGGACTTGAATTTCCAATTCGGTCACGTCGCCATGATGCTTGATTTGGACATCCAACACTCGATCGCGGATCTGTGTGGCGAGGGCAAGACCATCGACGAGCGTGTGGTGCAGAAGGCGGTCATCGCACACAAGACCGGTGTCTGCGTGATTCCGCGACCCCGGGAGTTCGAGGAGACCGAGGGCCTGAACGCGGCGGGTACGGTGCAGCTTCTGACGGTCCTGCGGAAGATGTATCCTTACGTCGTGCTGGATGGCCCAAATCGTTCGGACCCCACGGCGTTGGCGGTTTTGGACATCGCCGCCTGGAACCTGCTGGTCGTGCAACCGTTGGTAACCGCGGCGCGAAACGCGAAGCGCATCCTCGGCGCGTTGGCGAAGTACGAGTTCAAAGGCCAGCCGTTGCAGGTGATCTGCAACCGCGCTGGCGGAGGGTTGAGCCATCTCAATACGCAGCGACTGGAGAAGTCGCTCGGCTCGCCGATCCTGATGTGCATTCCAGACGACTGGACGAGCGTCAGTGCGGCCATCAACCTCGGCGAACCACTTGCGATGAACGCGCCGAAATCGAAGGCCCGAGACGCCATCTGCGATCTCGCCGAACAGATCCGGGGTCCCGGCGGTGACGGGGTCAAGAAGGACTCGGGTCTCTTGTCGCGGTTGTTCAAGTAAATCGAAATCGAGCGGCGATCGCGCGGAGTCGCCGCGATCGTTGACGCGGGGCAACGCCCCGGAGGACGTCGATGTTCAGACCGTCGAAACCGCCGTCGGGGGGCGGCGAGAAACCGGATGCGGAGAATTCCGAGACTCCGCGCCCGAGCCCAACACCCACCGACTCGCAGCGCATCGATCTCGACTCGATCAAGACCCGCATCCACCGCAAGCTGCTCGACCGCCTCGATCTCTCGCAGGTCATCGAGCAAGACAGCGACGTCACCCGCGAAGAGGTCAAGACACTCGTCGCAGCGCTGTGCGATGAGGAAGACGTGCTGCTCGATCATGCCGATCGCCAGCGCATCATCACCGAAGTCCTCGATCAAACCTTCGGGTTGGGACCCCTCGAGGAGTTGCTCGGCGATCCGGCCATCAGCGACATCATGATCAATGGTCCCAAGAACATCTACATCGAAAAGGGCGGACGCCTGACGAAGTCATCCGTGCAGTTCAAAGACAACCCCCACGTGCTGCACGTGTTGGACAAGATTGTGTCAGCCGTCGGGCGGCGGGTGGACGAAGTGAACCCGATGGTGGACGCACGGCTCGCCGACGGCAGCCGGGTGAACGCGATCATTCCGCCGCTGGCACTGGACGGACCGTCAATCTCGATTCGGCGCTTCGGCAAGGATCCGGTGACGTTCGACAATTACATCGGGTGGAGCAGCGCGACGCCCGAGATGCGCGATCTGATTCACGCGTGTGTGGTTGGTCGCCTGAACGTGCTGATCATCGGCGGGACGGGCTCCGGAAAGACAACACTGCTGAACAACTGCTCGTCGTTTATTCCCGAGACGGAGCGCATCGTGACCATCGAGGACGCTGCCGAGTTGCAATTGCGCCAGCCACACGTGGTTCGGCTCGAAACGCGCCCGGCGAACATCGAGGGCAAGGGGCGTATATCGATCCGCGATCTGCTTGTGAACAGTCTGCGGATGCGCCCCGACCGAATCGTCGTGGGTGAGTGTCGCGGTGGCGAGACGCTGGACATGTTGCAAGCGATGAACACCGGACACGACGGGTCACTCACGACGATCCATGCCAACAGCCCGCGCGACTCGATTCAACGCATCGAGACCATGGTGATGATGTCGGGGTTCGACCTCCCGGTACGGGCCATCCGCACCCAAATCGCCTCGGCGATCGACCTGATCGTACATGCGTCGCGGCTGACGGGCGGACCACGCAAGATCCTCTCCATCACAGAGGTGTTGGGAATGGAGGGCGACGTGGTGACACAGCAGGAGATCATGTCGTTCGAGCAGCAGGGAGTCAATGAGGATGGAAAGGCGTTCGGGCGGTTCCTGTGCACTGGCGTGCGCCCGGCGTTTCTGGATCGGCTTCAATCGCACGGTGCCGACGCCAGTGGTTTGAGTTTCGAGCGGCGCGAGTTGGGGACCGGCCCTGAAGTGCTCGAACGGGACAAGAGGAACCGATCATGATCGTTCACAGTGAATCGATGTCGCTGATCGCGCAGAACATCCTACGGAATCCGTCGGTGATGATGTTCGTCTTGATCGTCGCTATTCCCGTCGTGCTCATGAGCGTGTTCGGCCTCGTGCGCGATTTGCGAAAGCAGGAGTCGAAACGCGTCGACGACCGCCTGATGGGGCGAACGGCGAGAAAGGACCAGCGAAGCGACGAGGACATCCGAAAGTCGCTCGTCAAGAAGAGCGCGCTGGCCGAAGCCGGCGGTGGATTCCTCAAGTCTTTCGGCAGCTTTCGCCCGATCGACAATCTGCAGAAGGCGTGCTTTCAGGCGGACTTGGATTGGAACGCAGCCCGTCTCGTTCTCCGCCTCTCGATCGCATCCGGCGGCGTTATTCTGGTCCTGCTGCTCGTGGACGTCAGCATCCTCCGGGCGATGATCGTCGGGTTGCCGATTCTGCTCGGACCGATCATGTATATCCGATGGCAGCGCAAACGCCGCCTGCACGCGCTCGTCGAGCAGTTGCCGGAGGTCTTCGACGCCATCGTCGCAGCCCTCCGCGCGGGGCAGTCGCTTCCGTCCGCCATTGGCGTTGTATCCGAGCAGTTGCCAGAGCCAAGCCGGACGGAGTTCGGCATGGTGTACTACGAACAGAATCTCGGCGTACGAATGGAGGACGCCCTCGGACACATGCGTGACCGATTGGATCAGATGGACGTCAATTTCTTCGTAACGGCTGTCCAGATCCAAAAATCAGCCGGCGGGGATCTTGCCGAGGTACTGGAGAAGATCGGCGGGATCATTCGCGATCGTATTAAACTGTTCGGCCAGGTCAAAGTGCTAACTGCGGAGGGGCGCATGAGCGGGGCGGTACTGCTGGTGTTGCCGCCGTTCATGTTGCTGGTGATGATGGTCATCAACCCAACCTACGCGGACAAACTCCTGCAAAACGACCTCGGCCACAAGATGCTGATAGGGGCCGGCGTGATGGAACTCTTGGGGTGGGCGATGATCAGAAAGATCATCACGATCGAAGTGTGACCGCAGCCGCGCGGCGACGCGCGCCCGAGCGGCCATGGATGCGGGCGAACTGATTAGCTGATTCGCCGAAACCAGGATTTAGAGATGCCATTTTCAGTATTCGCCGGATGTATTGCCTCCGCGGTGGCTGTCGCCTTCATCATCTACGCGCTCATGCCGAAGCGCCATTCAACATCCGACGCCATCGATCGCCGGCTCGGTTCGGATGATAGGGGAGCCAAGAAACACGCACCGACGCCGTCCAAGCGTGAATCGCAGACGCAACTGATGAGCGCGTTCAAAAGGGCCGCCCCCAAGCTGGCAGCACCGATGAGCGCGGAGGAACAGTCCAAATTGCGGGCCAAACTCGCGGCTGCGGGAATTCGTAGCGAGTCCGGACCCGCGATCTTCCTGGCGAGCAAATCCGCGCTCGGGCTGGCGGCGGCGGCGCTGACGTTGTTTCTGACCTGGTCGGCGAGTTTGGCGACAACGCATATTTGCGTGTTCACCATTTTCGTCGGGGCGCTTTC
Organism: Phycisphaerae bacterium; assembly: GCA_029260195.1. GTDB lineage: Bacteria > Planctomycetota > Phycisphaerae > UBA1845 > UBA1845 > OFTM321. The sequence goes on along the minus strand of JAJDDS010000206.1, from coordinate 3,236 downwards.
CTTCATGCTACCGGACGTCTACCTTGCAGCGGTCGCCTCCAGTCGCGGCACCAAGATTAAGAAGGCGCTCGCGGACTGTCTGGACATGATGGTCATCATGGTCGAATCCGGACTGGGAATGGACAGCGCCATCCAACGCGTCGGTACCGAGATGGATGAACCCTACCCGGAACTGGCTGAGGAGTTCCGCATCGCCAACGCCGAGATGAACATGGGCCTACCGCGAAGCGAAGCCCTCGAGAACCTGGCGGCGCGCACCGGCGTCCGCGAGATTCAATCGCTGGTCGCCACAGTCATCCAGGCCGAGCGATTCGGCAGCAGCATCGGAAAAACGCTGCGCATCCAAAGTGGCACCATGCGGACGAAACGGCAGCAGGCTGCGGAGGAGGCTGCCGGAAAGACCGCGGTCAAACTGCTCATCCCGCTGATACTGTTCATCTTTCCCGCGCTGATGATCGTCGTCGGCGGTCCAGCGCTCATCACCCTGATATCCACATCGGTCGACTAGGGATGAGAACCGCGTGAAACTACCGGCGGGGCAACACGCTGGAGCCGTCTGTCGGTCGGACTGATTCGCCAAGGGCTTTCTAATCCGAGGAACCAAACGTGACCACTCAGGACTACGACCCACGCAATGTATACCCCGCACCTCCTGAGACGCTAAAAGAGACCGGTCTCCCCGAGTCGCTCGTGGAAGCGCTCGTGTGTAAATTCCTCTTCAGCGCGGGCGAAGCCATGGGCCGCCGCATCGAACGCGACCTGGCGCTCCCGTCGCAACCGGTCAAGGAGGTGCTGGCTGCGATGAAGAAAGACCAGCACGTCTTCTACAAAGACCAGTCCATGGGCGATTTCAAGTACGCGCTGAGTGAGAGCGGGCGGACGAGAGCGCGGCGATATCTCGATGAGAGCATGTACCTCGGACCGGCCCCGGTCCTGCTCGAACACTACATCGACTCGGTCAAAGCCCAGTCAATCACCCTCGAACATCCCAGCAAGGAAGACGTCCGAGAGGCCTTCTCAGACATCCTGCTGTCGCAGAGCGTGCTCGACACGGTGGGGCCGGCCATCAACTCCGGACGCGGCATGTTCCTCTACGGGTATCCGGGAAACGGCAAGACCACGATCGCCGAGCGCATCACACGCTGCTTCGGTCTCGATATCTGGATTCCCCACGCCATCTTCGTCGACGGCGAGATCATCAAATTCTACGACGCCGAGAACCACGACGCCGTCCAAGGCAAGCTGGGCATCGCACAGGATGACCACGACAGCCGCTGGATCAGGGTCAAGCGACCGACCATCGTCGTCGGCGGCGAACTAACCATGGACGCGCTCGAACTGCAGTACAACGCCTTCACCAAGATCACCGAGCCGTCAGTACAACTCAAGAGCAACTGCGGCACACTCGTCATCGACGACTTCGGCCGCCAGCGTATGAAGCCCATCGAGCTACTCAACCGGTGGATCGTTCCACTGGAGAAACGCTTCGACTATTTGCTCCTCGCCAATGGCAAGAAAATCCAAGTCCCGTTCGACCAGTTGATCATCTTCTCCACCAACCTGGAGCCAAAGGACCTCGTTGATGACGCCTTCCTCCGTCGCATCCCCTACAAAATCAACGTGCTGGATCCGACCGAAGATGAATTCCGGGCGTTGATGGACCTGTTCAACAAGAAGCTCGACGTCGAGCGCGACCAAGCCGCAATCGACTATCTCATCGAGACGCACTACAAAGCCGAGAATCGACCGTTCCGTGCCTGCCACCCGCGCGACCTGCTGCTGCAGATTCAGAACTTCGCAGCCTACCACGGCGCTGCGCCGAAGATGACCCCCGAGACGTTCGACCAAGCCTGCAAAAACTACTTCGCGGTGCTCTGAGGCGCCGTTGGCGCACCGACCGCGCCACAAGTGACACCCCGTGGCATTCACGAGCCCCGGCCGAATCAGGCGCAACCTATTGAAAACAAAGAAGTTAAGAGAATGCGGATGAGAGGACTCGAACCTCCACGACCTTACGGCCACAGGCACCTGAAGCCTGCGCGTCTGCCAATTCCGCCACATCCGCAAGACGATTGGGAATTGACGGCACGATACACCGACCCCACCAAGCGTCAAGACGTCAAAACCCCGTTTTCACTTCCGTCGAACCGATCGAACGGCGGTTTTGTCCGTTCCACGCTGGCGGCGACGCCTGGAACTCACAATGGAGCGCCCACACTGGAGTCCGGTCCAAGCAGGCGGGGATGGGCCCCGTGGGGTCCGGAGCATGGCCCGGAGCGAGGTTGCGGCGTGCCGTGGGCGGGGTCAGGGCGGGCTTGGGAGGTTCGAGCGGGTTTTTGTGGGTTGACCGGGCACCTGAATCATCCATCATGGCGATAGAGGACGTGGGGATTGGACGTTTCGGGCAGCGCCGGAGGGTGCGGAAACTGGACGATCGGGGTAGCATGAATAACGCATGGGAATCGGACGTTCGGGCAGCCCGTCGGGCCGATCCCTGATGGAAGGATAGGCACTCGGTATGATAGAGATTCGGCGGCGACGCAGGTTCGGACGATCCGGCGCGCCGAGGTCGACATTTTGGGTGATTGTGGGCGTGTTGGTTCTGGTTCCGAGCGCGGCGGCGATCCTCCCGGGCTGCGACGCTTTCAATCCGGCGTTTGTGGATTTCGTGGGCAGCAACTTCGAGGGAGTCCAGGTAAGCCCGCAAGGCCCCGATTCGCGTGGGCATGTGGTGGTGGCGTTTCGCAACGACACGGTGTTTGACGAGCAGTTATTGAACCACCTTGTCTCGGAGCGCGGGTTGGAGACGGTATTGACCGAGACCGACGATCTTCGGCCTCGCGTCCGAATGCTGGTCCAGGTCACGTTCACGAACGGTGAGCAAACACTGGTGGAGTTCAACGACGGTTCCGCGACGATCATCGACCCTGCCGTGGATGCGGGGACATTCCCGGATCTGACACAGACGCAGCAGGACAACCTTGTGGTTCAGTGCGATGTGGCGCGGGTCGAATTGGTAACGCTTCCGTCGGTTTTCGTGCCGACGTTCTTCGAGACGATTCGGATCGAGGAGGGCAACGACCTGACCCTCCCGTTTCGAGTGCAGGTGAACACGGCGCCGCCGCAGTTCGTCGTGCTTCGCGAGGATGACGTGGACGCGTTCGGCAACACGACGACGGTTCGCAACGTCGGCGTGCGAAACCGTCCGGCGCCGGCGGTGGGTCCGAATTGCGGGT
>JAJDDS010000205.1 GCA_029260195.1 Phycisphaerae bacterium | reverse complement strand
GAGAGGTTCCCTCGTCGATCCCGAGAAGACGCGCTTTGACTTCTCCCACAACAAACCGCTCACCGTCGACGAGATCACCCGAATCGAAGAACTCGTCACCGACCAGATCGACGCCGACCAAACCGTCCACACCAAAGAGGTCGACCAGAAGAAGGCCCTCGAAATCAACACACTCCGGGCTGTCTTCGGCGAGAAATACCCCGACATCGTCCGCGTCGTTTCCATCGGAGCCGACATCGACGAAATGCTCGCCGACCCCGAGAACCCCAACTGGATGAAACACTCCGTCGAGTTCTGCGGCGGCACGCACCTCAACAAAACCGCCGCGGCCGAACGCTTCACCCTGATCGTCGAAGAGGCCGTCGCCAAGGGCGTGCGCCGGCTCGTCGGCGTCACCGGCCCCACCGCCCAAACCGCCCGCGCCCTCGGCCAACAACTCCTCGCCGAAGCGCAAGCGCTACAGAGCCGCGACCGTAAGGGAGCGGACGCCCACGATGCGGTTTCTCTGTCCCGGACCACCGCCGATCTCCAATCCCGCGCCAACGAATCCGCCATCCCCCTCACCACGCGCCATCGAATCCGCGATGCTCTGACCGACGTCCAAAAGACCATCAAGGAACAGTCCAAGCGGGCTGCCACCGCCGCCGCCGGCGACGTCATGACCCGAGCGAGGGAACTCCTCGACGAATCCATCGCGATCAGCGACACCAGGATCATCGTCGCCCAAGTCCCCCCCGCCAACACCGACGCTCTCCGCGGCGCCGTCGACTGGTTCCGCCAGAAGACCGACTCCAGCGCCGTCTTCCTCGCTTGCGCAGAGGGTCACAAGGTGACACTCCTCGCCGGCATGAGCAAGGACCTCGTCAAGAAGGGAATCAAAGCCGGCGACCTCATCAAAGAAATCGCTCCCATGGTCGGCGGCAAAGGCGGAGGCAGACCCGACATGGCCCAAGGCGGCGGAGGCGACCCCGACGCAATCCCCGACGCTGTCGACCGCGCAAAGGCCTGGATAACCGAACGCCTATCCTGATCCCACATCGCGAAGTCGCCCATCGCGTAGCCGCCGACCTCCTGGTCGGCCGAGACGACCCACATGCGTCGTTTGGGAGCAGCCCGCCCCCAATGTCATACTGAGCGTAGCGAAGCATCTTGCCCAAAACACCAACACGCAGCCCACGGATCGCAATCCACAGGGATCACAATCCGTGGGCTCGAAAGCGTAAATCGGCAACAGCGTAATCCGCGCCGCCTTACTGCGGCCCGGTCACAGCCGTGAAATAGTCAGCCACATCCAACACGTCGATATCACCGTCGTCGTCATTGTCGAAGACGCTGCACAACGGCATGGGAAATGGCAGGTTCGGCCCCGTGTAGCACAACTGAAGCGATCCGAAGTCCGCCATGTCCACGTCGCAGTCCATGTCGTAATCCGCAAGCGCCTCCGCGTCGTCCGGGACACCGTTCCCGTTGCAATCCGGAACCTGAGCGGCTGCGCACCAGTCCAGCACCGTACTCATCAGGACGCGTCGATCATCCGCGCTTCCGATCGCCTCGAACGGGAATCCCCAGAACATCGATCGATAGACGCCGTTGTCCTTCGCGATCGCCGCGTCGCCGTCGTCACCGTCGAACGCCAACTCCGCACCCGCCCCCGGCGTCACGCGATCGCTCCAGTTGCTGAACGGATAGGCCAGCACGTACTGCCCCATCCCGCCGAACACCGGTCCGACGCCGGTGACCATCGACTGCCCAACATCGTCCGCCACGGACGCGACGCCCAGGTAATTGGACATGAACGACGTCAACCCACGGTCGAAGTGATAGTCCTGGCTACTCATGAACAGGCAGCCCCCGGCGTCCAGAAACGCCCCAAGCGCCGCCTCGCCAGCCGCACCCGGTCCGCACGAACCGCCAAATTCGTCACCCGTGAACCAAACAACGACACCGTACTGCGCCACCGTCGCCGCATCCGGCTCGCCGTCGCTGTTGTTCGTATCCCACAGATCGTAATCCTGCCCCAGCGCGTCCAGAGCAGTCGTGTAGCTCGAAATTACGTCCGGGCTGTTGTCATCGTCATCCACCAGCAGCACCGCCGGCAGGTCGCGCGTCGTGAAGCTCGACGTGGCGGAGTAAGGCCCCACGCCGCACAGATTGTGCGCCCGGACCCGCCAGTAGTGCGTGGTCAGCCGGTCCAGCGCCGAACTTGCGGTGTGGGTCGTGTCTTCCAACCCACTCACCGATTCGACAATGTTGTTGAATCCCGAATCCGTTGCCAGATCGAAGTCATACGCAGCGCCCTGAACCGCCGCCGTCCACATGAACTCGGGAACGAGCGAAACACCGATCTCACCATTCGGCGGCGCAGTCAGCAGGCTGTCACCCGGCGCGCCGTCGTACACCGTCAGATCCACGACCGTCCCTCGATCCAACTCCGGCGCCGCGCCGAGGATTTCGATGGTGTGCGATCCCACCGCCGCCGCTCCGGTGTTGGTGATCGTCATCGTGCTGACCCCCGGCGGAACAATCGGGTTCTGGCTGAACAACACCGTCGTCCCAGCCGGATGACCGCTCGCCGACAGCGTGACCGGCTCGGTGTAACCCAGAATCTGCCCGACGGTTATCTCGAACACCGCGTCGTCCGGCGCGCAGATCACCACATCACCGGGATCGACCGTCAGGTTGAATCCCGGCTCCTCCGCGCAGTTGTAACAAACGAGCGCAAAGTCCTGATCCGTTTCATCCCCTTGATTGGGAACGCCGTCCGAGTTGATGTTGGCCGCAACGACCCGAATCGTCGCGCCGCCTGGCGATGTCGGGCCCAGGAAAACACCCTCGGTGTTGTTCATCAAGTCCGGACTCCCGCCCGCCTGCGACCAGCCGTTCGCGTCGAAGTTGTTCCCGTGGTACGTGTTCCCGCCAACCTGCACTACCAGGTCCAGATCGTTATTCCACGCCGGCGCCGAACCACCCAGCCCGTGTCCCGGAGCGTCCGTCCAGACCAGCATGAAACGCATCGGCTGCGAAGAATCCACCGGTGACAGATCGGTCACCCACTCCTCGCCCGTCGCATTGAACACCATCGGATTGTCGAAATACCGCGCCGTCAGCGCCGGATCGACAACGGCTTCGAGGTCCATGCGCCCCCATCCCTGCTTGCTGTCGAATGGATGCCCGAGGATGCCGCCGTCCGCGTCGTGGTGACCCGCCAGGTCGCGCGAGACGGGCAGAAACGCCCCCTTGATGAGTGCCGGGCTCGGATCCTCGATATAGTCCGGAAGCGATCGATAGTACTCGATGAACATCGCCACCGCACCGCTTACGTGTGGTGACGCCATGCTGGTCCCGCACATCAGCGTGTACCCACTGCCCGACGTGCTCGAATCCACCAGACACCCCGGCGCCACCATGTGCGGAATCGTTCGCCCGTCCAGCGCCGGACCGTGCGCCGTATTGCTCGACAGATCGTCAATCTGCAATATTTGTGAGCCCCCGCTGTTCTGCATCTTGGTCGAGCCGATATTGAACAGATTCTTGGCTTCGTCAGGCGTTCCCTGAGAACTCGTCCCGCCGTTACCGTTCATGAACGACAGCACGAACGTCAACGGCTGATTTCCCGGCGCCTTCGGGTCTGTATCGCGGACGCCGATGTCCACCTGCATCGTGTGGTTGTCATACCCCAGCGGCGACCCCGACGGACCCCAACTGTTCCCCGACAGCGACGCTCCATTGTTGTACGAGTCGGTCATCAGCAGCAACATCCCTCCCGGTTGCTGATACCAACCGCTGTACGTTTGTTCCACCAGATTCGCCCCCGGCGACACTCCCAGCCCCCGAAGGAATCCAAACGAATCAAGCACACCGGAACTTCCGTCCCCCGCCATGATGCCAGCCGTGTGCGTCCCGTGGCTGCTCGACGCGCTACCGCCGCACGTCTGCCCCGAGCAACCCACCAGACGGCTCACCAGGTCCGGGTGGCTGTCTTGAATCCCACCGTCGACGTTCGCGATAATCACGCCCGCCCCGTTGAACCCCACATCCGCCAACCAAGCCATGTACCCGGGAAACGCCAGGTTGGTCTCGTCAACGTTGTTGACATTCACCTGATCCGCCATCTCCGTACGCAGCCCGCCGTCGGTCGGATTCGGCTGAATGCTGTAGACCCCCGGTATCTTGGCTGCGTTCTGGAAGGACGTCCCCGATAGCGTCAACTCCGCCACCTCGAACGTCCCGTTCAGAACATCGCGCCCCAGGACAACGGCGCCCATCTGTTCGAGGGCAAGGATGGCTGCGTTCGTGTCCGCCCCGCGATACAATAGCACGTTGACGGACCGCCCAGCCTCTGGCAATCCACGCCAGCGCGGTAGTACCCGATACGCCGGCGAAAACGCCCCAGCCCATCGAACCGACGGCGACGCCGCGGCTGCGGCACGTTGCGACGACACGCCCCAAGCGATGTACGTGAACGGGTGTACGTATTGCACGACCTCGAGCCCACGACCCGCCAACTCAGCCAACCACTCCGATTTGGTCGGCCCCACGAACTGCACCAGGTGCAGATCGGGACCGTCGCCCGCCGCCGTCGCCCAACCCGCGGGCGCCACTGGCACGCTCACCGCCGGGTCGAAACTCTGTTCACCCAAACGCAGGGTAAAAGCACTGGGCTGTTCGACGAATCGCCGCCCCGACGTGCGCAGACGTTCCATGTCGTCATCCGCCAGTACCAACCAACCGAACGCACCGTAATCCAGATCGACGATCGGATTCAGTTGCAGTTCCGCAATCGTCCCAGCCGCGTCACCCGGCAGACGTACCGCGTGCGTTCCCGCGATGACTGTAGACGCCACCGCTCCAAGTGAAATTGTCGCCACCAACAGCGAAACGCCCCACTGATTCCGTAGTACCTTCATCGTCCGTGCTCCCGAGTATTGCCTGCATTCATTGACTCTGACCACACAACGCCGAAACCCGCCCATCCGTTCTCCGTTTTCCAGTGTTCCGATTGTGTCTTTCTCTGTGCCCACTGTGCCCTCTGTGGCTGCCCGTTTCCCGTTTCTTCCGTTTTTCGGCTCTCGGCTTTTCCGTTCCTACCCCCCATCGAACATCCGCTGAAACATCGCGAAGTCCGCAAAGTCCACATCCGCGTCGGAATCCAGATCGCCCGCGTCACAACCGAACGTGATCCCACCATCCGGACCGGAGAAACAGCCCACAAATGACCCGAAGTCGAACAGATCGAGCACGCCGTCCCCGTGGTAATCCCCATCATAGGCCTGCAGTGCGGTCACCGAGATATAATCGTGCATTGACTCCTGCGACGGCCTCTCGGCATACAGGAGAACCGTCAACATCCCGTCCACGTCGAGATACCGCTCGAATTCCGACTGAATATGACCGCTGAGCGTTGCGTCGCGATTGGCAGCCTGGTTGTCCATGTAGCGGTTTTCGCCACATTGTCCCGCCCCGTCACACCACTGTCCCTCGACATAGTCCCACACATACAGTTCCATTTGAAGACAGGCGTCACCGTATCCCTCCCATAGGATTTCAATGTCGACGAGCAACGACGGATCCTCGTCGATCATGAACTCGAAGATGTGCGTCGACTCCCGCCCGTTGAACGGATTCGGCGCATGGTAGCGATTCGGATCGAAATCGCTCCCGTTGGCGTCGGAGTGCGCAATCTTCGTGTACGCATCAGCCTGCAACGTATCGATCTCGCTACCCGCCTCCGCCGGACGCCGGACGCCGTTCAACCCCGACCAGTTCGCCGTTTGATGTCCCCATCCCCACTTGTCCACGCCCGCGCCGCTGGTGAAATCGTAGACATGGCGCTGCGTGTGCACAATTGAGAATCCGGACTCACTGCTGGCTTCGTCGTCGTTGGCGTCCCCGTCATGGGCGACGACCTTCACCATTGCTTCGTCACTTCCGGTCTGCATCGGAACGAACCACGTGAAGAACCCGTCGTCGACTTCATCATCCGCGATCATCTGCGGATACGTCGCCCCACCGTCGAGCGACAAGTAAAGATCCACCGACGTGACGGCTTCGTCGTCCGTTGCGACCCACTGAACCTCGTGATTCCGCCCACCCATCAACCTCTCGCCTCCGTCCGGCGACACGACGTGCGCCGACGGGATCATCCCGGTGTAACGAGGGACCTGCATCACGATGCAGTGAATCGCCCCCGCCGCGGGGATGATGCTGTAGCAGTTGATTGGGATGATCTCCGCCTCGGGCGCCGCCGCCTGCCAACCCGCGAATGCCTCGCCGTCCCGCGCCAAGTGACTCGGATTGCCCTCCCCGTACGTCGGAATGAAGATGCGGTCGTTCACACGGAACGCGTTGGTGTAGGTGTAGTGGATGCCCGAAGTTCCCCCGCTGTTGCTATCCGGAACCCGGATCACCTCGAACCCCAACTCGTTCTCCATGAACGCAGCCGCGTTGTTGGTCACGCTGATCGCCGTCGAGTGCGACCCCGGAATAAACTCCGAGATGATCGCGGTGTCATCGTCCACCAGATAGAACCACATGTCGATGTGGCCCGTACCGTCCACCGCCGAGGGCAAACGCGGAAAAATGGTCAGCGCGTCGATCCCCTGATACACCTGATACAACTCCGCGATGTACGCCTCCCCAAACCCGCTGTTGTCCTGATTGATCAGCGACGTCACGAACCCGGACCGATCCGGGCCGGGCTGAAAGTTCCCGCCGGAGTAGTAAAGCCCGATGTCGTAGGACGGCATGACGAAGAAATCATCCGCAAGAACCGTCGGGATGAAATTGTCCAGTGGGCGCGTCGGGTAGTAGTGGCTGTCGACGATCGCCTGCGCCCCGTTTTGCCAGATGAAGTGCGGACCGTAATCCCGCAACCAAATCGAATTGTTCGGCGTGATAATGAACTCGACCTTGCTCAGATCCGCCCCCGCCGCCGCAAACTGACTCTCCGCCGACGCCTGCTGCGACGCACTCTGGACGACGACGTAGGCGATCTCGTCATGGGCGGGATCGCCGGTCAACGCCGCAACGCAGTCCGTCACCACCGTGGGCCATGTGCTCGTCGAATAGCGGAAAATCACGCCGTCGCTCGGCGCGTACTCCGGCGGCGACGCGATCAGCCCCGACGTCGGCGCATCCTCGGTCGCGGCGAAGCGAATCGTGTACGGATGCATCGCCTGATCCGGGATGAGTTCCGGTGTCCCGCCGTCGCGCCAGCGCGGTAGTGGCCCTTGGATGGCTTCATCCCATTCGATTTCCACCGCGTACGGTGCGCTCTCGGGCGGCTCCGCGATCGCCGGGTTGATCGCGCAGACCGTTACCGCCGCCAAGAACGCCATGACGCACAACGGCAACATGTGATTCGACTTCAACGCGTTTCCATGAATCATCACCAGCACTCCGATTTGTGACGAGGAATGTGAGGGCCTGAAATACGAGGTATGGGAGAACCACCGCCCGAACGGACGGGAGGGTTCGGATTGTGGATGCGCTGTCATACACCGGGCTCCCGCGACAAGGACTCAGTCGGTCGCCCGGCTGGAATCCTATGGGCTAGGCGCTCCGCAACCACAAACCAAGAGCACCAATTCCGTCGAACCCACATCCCTCGAGCGCGGACTGACGGCCTAAATCTTCCGGCACCGAAACATCGCAATTCCGGTATCCAGCTTAACGATTCACCTTCACCGGAACAACCCCCCAACAGCGTGAGTCCCGTCGTTCTGTCCATGTCGACGATCAACGGGTAGCATGTTGCGCGTGTATCCGATTCAAGCAGTTGGCCGCTGTGACACGAATGCTCAGTGCCTGCATAAACCGCACTTGAATCCGAAACAAAATCGAAAAAACAAAGTCAAACACGAACCCGTCACGCAGAGCGTTCTGAACGCCGCAACGCTACGCGAGTCGCGCCCCGACGGCTGACGTGGGTTGAGATGAATCGCATGGATCAGGATATCGAGGTCGTTCTCTACACCGACGGCGCGTGCAGCGGCAACCCGGGGCCCGGAGGATGGGCCTACATTCTCAAGCACGTCAAAAACGACGCCGTCAAACACGGCTCCGGCGGCGACCCCCTCACCACCAACAACAAGATGGAGTTGTCCGCCGTCATCGAGGGACTTCGCGCACTGAAACGCCCCGCGATCGTGCGGGTTGTGACGGATAGTCAGTACGTGAGCAAGGGAATGACCGAGTGGGTCAACGGCTGGATCCGCAATGGCTGGATGCGCGGATCCGGACGGAAGAAAGAACCCGTCAAGAACGTCGAACTCTGGCGGACGCTTGTGGACCTCTGCGAGACACATCAAGTCTCGTTCCAACACGTCAAAGGGCACGCCGGGCACCCCGAGAACGAAGAATGCGACCGGATGGCCGTCGCAGCCACCCAGGCGGCGCGACTTTCCCGATGACTTTTGCTATAATCCCTCCGTTGGTTGGAGCGCGGAACAGGGGTCCCGAGACCATCTGTGACGGAACCGTGGATACGACGCAGCGGCGGAGTCCATTCTGAATTCGCTATTCTGAATTCCGAATTCCCCGAACGGCAGCGATCGATGAGCGACACAACCCAACTTCGCCCCAAACTCCGCCCCGTCGAGGCCTTCCCTTTGCGCGACGGCGGCGAGGGAATGTTCGCCGTGCGCGATCCCTCGGGGATCGCCGAATTCACGCTTACGCTTTCCGGAGCGGCGCTCTTCATCCTCTCCCAGTTCGACGGGACAAACACGCTCGGCGACGTCAGCCGATCCGTGGCGAACCAGTTCGGCCGACTCGTCGAAGAGACGACCCTACGTGACATGGTCGACAAGCTTCAATCGGGACTGCTGCTCGAGGGACCCGAGTTCGACGCTCACATGGCAGCGGTGCTCGAGGAATATCGATCCTCCCCAGTGCGACCGTCGACCTACGGCTGCGAACTCGGCGACCGCGAAGAGACCGCAGCCTTCCTATCCGAGATGGTCTCCCCAAGCGGACAACGGGCAACTGACGACTCACGGCTGACAACCAGAAACGGTCCGGTCGTCGGACTCGTCGCGCCGCATTTGGACTTCCCCCGCGGCCGGCCTTGCTACGGACCAGCCTACGGCGCGCTGCGCGGACGCCCCACGCCGAAACGGGTGTGTGTGCTTGGCACCAACCACTTCGGCCGGTCCACGTCGGTCGTAGCAACCGGGAAGTCGTTCGAGACGCCATTGGGAGTGACAGAGATTGACACTACGTTTCTCGGCGCCGTGATCGACCGCTGCGGACATGATCTGCTGGAATACGAGCTCGACCACCGGCGCGAGCACTCCGTCGAGTTGCAAGTGCTTTGCTTGCAGCACATGTTCGGCGCCGAGTCGTTCAAGCTCGTCCCGTTCCTCTGCAACGACCCCTGCGGTCCGACCGGGACGAAACCCCACAACGGCCGCGGGGTGGACCTGAGGGATTTTGCCGACGCGCTGGCCGCCGTCATCGCGGATGATGGCGAAGATACGCTGCTGGTCGCCGGCGCGGACCTCAGTCACGTCGGGTCGCAGTTCGGCGACGACCTCCCGCTGGACGCGGCGTTCCTTCAATCCGTCGAAGATCACGATCGCGGCGCGCTCGCCCAATTGGCGGCGTCGGAGCCGGACGGATTCGTCAAGGCGCTCGCCGACGCCGACAACAGCACCCGCGTCTGCAGCGCCGGGTGCATGTACGTCGTCGCGCGCGTACTGCGTGATGCCAAACCTGCCATCTTGGGGTACCATCAGGCGCTTGACGAGGAACAACGAATCTGCGTGAGCTGCACGGCGATGACCTACGTGCGGTAGGTACATGCCCCTTTCAATCATTCAATCAGACATTCTCGCCGGCAGAGGTCTCTGGACCAAACCTGCCCGCTGGACGCTGGCGTCGCTGGCCGTCGCGTACGAATGGGCCGTCGCTCGACGCAACGGGCAGTTCGCCTCCGGCGCCCGCGAGGTCATCCGCCTGCCCGTTCCGGTTGTCAGCGTCGGCAACATCACCACCGGCGGGACCGGCAAGACGCCCTTGGTGATCGATCTCGCCAAGCGCCTACAACACCGCAGCCGCACACCGGGGATCGTCACGCGCGGATACAAGTCCCGACCCGGCGCCCCCGGAGACGAAGCCGCACTGATCTCGGAGCAACTTCCCGGCGTCATCTGCGCGCAGAATCCGGATCGTGTCGCCGGCGCCCGCACCGCGATGGACGGCGGCGCGGACGTCATTCTGATGGACGACGGATTTCAGCATCGCCGCCTCGGCCGCGACCTGGACGTCGTCGTCCTCGACGCAACCAACCCATTCGGATTCGACCGGTTGCTCCCGCTGGGACGCCTGCGCGAGCCGATCTCCGCGATGACCCGCGCCGACCTTGTCGTGGTATCCCGCGCCGATCTGGTCACCGACGCCGATCGCGCCCGACTGCTCGATCGCATCCGTGAGGTCGCGCCGCGTGTGCCAAGTGTCACGTGTCGACACCGCGTCGTCGGCCTGTCGCATCTCGACGGAACGGCGTGCGACGCGAGCTACGAGACGGCTGTCCTGTTCTCGGCAATCGGCAACCCCGACGCATTCGCGTTGACCGTCGAGGGCATGGCCATGAGCGTCGCCGCCCGGCGGGATTGGCCGGACCATCATCCGTTTACTCCCTCCGACATCGCGTCGCTGGCACTGACAGCCGGAAGCGTCAAACATGACGTGGTGTTGACGACGGGGAAGGACGCGATGAGGCTGGCCGGTTTGGACGTGCGCGAACTCGCACCGCTGCGCGTGGTAAACGTCGAGATCGCGTTTGACCCCGACGATGAGGCAATGGTGGAATCCTGTCTGGATAGGGTGCTGACCGGGTGAAGATGGACGTATTGATATTCGGCGGAGGCGGGGCTGGATTGTGGCTGACAGACGAACTTCGCCGCGCTGGCTACGACGCACTGCTGATCGAGCGCGGCGCGCTCGGCGGTGGGCAGACCATCGCGTCGCAGGGGATCATCCACGGCGGCATGAAGTACGCGATCACCGGCGCCCAGAGATCGTCCGCGCAGGCGATCCGCGAGATGCCGTCGCTGTGGCGCGACTGCATCGCCGGCCGTGCCGCGCCCGACCTGCGCGGAACGCGCGTCCGAAGCGACTACTGCCACATGTGGCGCACGACATCGTGGAAGTCCACCTTGGGGATGATTGGTGCCCGCACGGGGCTGCGATCGACGGCCGAAAAGCTGTCCGACGCCGACCGACCCGCCGCGCTCGCCGGCTGCCCCGGCGACGTCTACCGGATTGACGAGCAGGTTATCGACGGCGCGAGTTTCGTCGCGACGCTCACCACCCGCCACCGCGACCGGATTATCCTCGCCAGCCCGGGCGACGACGTTTCGTTTGTCACCTCGTCGCCCGGAAATGTCGACCGTGTGCGCCTGGCGCGGACCGACGGTGATGTCATCGAACTTCAGCCCGGACATATCGTATTCACCGCCGGCGCCGGCAACGCCGCTCTGCGCGCGATGGTCGGGTTGTCCACCGACGCCATGCAGCGTCGCCCGCTGCACATGGTCTTGGTTCGCGGCGCGCTGCCGCCACTGTTCGGCCACTGCGTCGACGGGGCGCACACGCGCGTCACCGTGACGTCGGCCACGCACGCCGACGGCGACACTATCTGGCAGCTCGGCGGGCAGGTGGCTGAGGACGGGGTGGACATGGACCCGCCGGAACTGATGGCGCACGCGCGCGCCGAGCTGACCGAAGCGCTGCCCGGTGTGGATGTTTCCAACTCGGTGTGGGCGACGTACCGGATCGATCGTGCGGAACCCGCGACCGCCGACGGGAAGCGGCCAGCCGAGCCGGTGTTGCTGACCGAGGGCAACGTCATGACCGGTTGGCCGACAAAGCTTGCCCTGATTCCGCGGCTCGCTACGATGATCCGCGGCGCGCTACCGTCGCCGTCGTCGGGCGGACCGGTCGACGTGGGTGCGCTCGCCGATTGGCCCCGACCGAGCGTCGCGCCGCCGCCATGGGAAACCGACCAACGATGGGTGACAATAGACTGACGTTCGGCCCCGTCGGGTTCGGCGCGTTCAAGATCGGACGCAACGAAAAAACAAAATACCGAACTCCATACCCTTTGCCCGACCAACACGCCGTCGACACACTGCTCAACACCTTGCTCGATCTCGGAATCGATCACATCGATACGGCGCCCGCGTACGGATCGAGCGAGGAGCGCATCGGAGCCGCCATCGCGTACCGGCGCGACGAATACACCCTGTCGACCAAGGTCGGCGAGTCGTTCGAGGACGGGCGATCGACCTACGATTTCTCGGCGACGGCTGTCCGAGCCAGCGTCGAGCGAAGCCTGCGGCGCCTGCAGACCGACGTGCTGGACATCGTTCTCGTCCACAGCCAGCGCGATGATCTGCGCGTGCTGAACGAGACCGACGTTGTCGAAACGCTGATTCGCGTCCGTGATGATGGCCTGGCGAAGCGGATCGGATTCTCCGGCTACACCGCCGAAGCATTCGCGTCCGCGTTGCCCTGGTCCGATGCGATCATGGTCGAGTATCATCCGGACAGCCGGGCGCTCGAGCCGGTCATCGCAGCCGCCGCCGAGCAGGGTGTGGGCGTCCTCGTCAAGAAAGGGCTCGCATCGGGCAGGCTTGATCCCGCCGACGCGATTCGGTTCGTGCTGGCCGACCCCGGTGTCACCAGTATGGTGATCGGCGGACTGAACGCGGAGCATTTCCGCGAGAACGTGCGTATCGCCCGCGAAGCGCGTATGGGGCGGGCGGCCGGTGGAGTTGTGTGAGCGAATGGCCATGAGTGGCACCGCGGCTGTTTTTTTCGATCGCGACGACACGCTGGTCGTCGACTCGGGATTTATCGACCATCCAGACAAGGTCACACTCATGCCCGGCGCCGTCGAAGCCGTTCGGCGCTGCCGCCAGGCGGGGTACAAAATCGTCGTCGCCACCAATCAATCCGGGATCGCCCGGGGTTTTTTTGACGAAGCCCGTCTCGCGACCATCCACGAGCGACTGGAGCAACTGCTTCGCGCCGGTGGTGAACGGTTGGACGGAATCTACTACTGCCCCTACCTTGAAGGCCCCGACGCCACCGTCGCAGCCTTTCGCAAGAAAAGCGATCTGCGCAAGCCAGCGCCAGGCATGCTGATCGCCGCCGCTCGTGACCTGGACCTGGATCTGTCCCGGTCGTGGATGATCGGAGACGGCCTCCGCGACGTCCAAGCCGGCGCAGCCGCGGGGTGCAGGACCATTCTGGTCGATCACACGGGCCGTGCGGTCAACGGCCAATCCGTTCAACCGAACTA
>JAJDDS010000204.1 GCA_029260195.1 Phycisphaerae bacterium | reverse complement strand
CGTTGGACCTTTTATTTGACGGTGGTCCGTTGCAACCGGCAGATATGCCAACGAACGAACTAATATTGAATTTCGCGCGCCCGCTGGGGGTCACGGCCCCTGCCGGATTCGGAGGCCGGGTCGTGAGCGGCGGTCTGGTCGAGGTTGGCGGCGCCCAGAACACGCTCAACAACACGGAGGACAACGCGCCGTTTCCCATCGGCGACGTCATCACCGGCGTCGGCTATACGGAGACGATCCTGGTCACGGGCACGGTGACCGTACCGAACGAACCCGGCATCTACACGCTCAGCGTAACAAACGTCTCGGCCACCGTGATCAAGCAAGGCGAAACCGGCGATCCCTTCTGGGCCACCGAACCTGCCGGCGTCGGCACTATCACCAACCTGACCATCGAAGTCCTGCCTGCCGGACCGTCGGCCACGGCAACCAACAGCGGACCGGTCTGCGAAGGCGACGGCGTGAACCTGCATGCCGATCCCCCTGGTGCATTGAACTACCAATGGACCGGCCCGAACGGCTTCACGTCGTTTCTTCAGAACCCAACGGTCTCGCCAGCCGTACCGGGCGAGTACACGCTCACGGTCACGGACGTGAACAACTGCGTCTCGTCGTCGTCGACTACGGTATTCGTCGTACCCGACCCGGAGACCATGGCCGAGAGTCCGCGCTACTTGGCCGTCACCCCACCGTCGTGCCCGGCTGACATGGCCATCTTCGTCACCGGCGATCCCGACAACCCCGACGTGTCGTGTGTAGCTGCCTACGTTCAAATCGACGGCACGCTCGGCATCGACCCCGTCTTCCAGTCGCCCGATCAGTGGGACACGGTCCGCGTGTTCGACGCCGACATTATTCCAAACGCGTCTTACACGGTCAACAGCATCTTCGACGCGGCCACTTGCCCAAACCTCACCCCGGCTGCTCCAGCGGAGGTTCGGTCGTCAGCGTGGGGCGACCTGAACGGCGACGAAACCACCAACGGGCTCGACTTGCTCATCTTCGTCGACGCATACCGGGATGCGCTGCCCCATTGGCGCGCTGACTTGTGCCCGCAAACACCAGATGGCGTCATCGACGGCGACGACTTGCTGTGCTGGATACAATCCTTTTTCAGCGTTCCGTATCCGTTCCCAAGTTGTCAAAGCCAGTCGCAACCCGATCCGCCACCCGCCGCCACCGGCCCCGCACAAGTGACCTTGCTCCCAGCTGAGCAGCAAGTCGCACCGGGCGAAGCGGCGGTGATTGATGTGTACGTCAGCGGCGCAGCCGACGTGCGCCTCTACGAGATCAGCCTTGCGATGAAGGGCGGACCGTCCGGACAACTCGCCCTCAACGAGATATTCATCGACGAGGACCGCGAGGACTACTTGTTCGCGAGCCAATCAGCGATTGTCATCGCCAACGCCGAACGCCAACGGATGGTCTCGTCGCTTTGGGAAGGCAGCGCCGACGCCATTAGCCAGAATCTCTACTTAGGCACGTTTGTTTTCGTGCCTTCACGTGATGCAAACGGCACGTTCACCGTCGAAGTGAACAAAGCCGGCACAATGTTACGCGACGCACGGCGCCGCCCGATCTCGATCGGCCAAACCAACACCGCCGTCGTTCAGGTTGGTCGCCTCCGACCCGCGGCACCGTCGCGAGGTGAAGTCCCGAGGGATGCCTCGAATACGACTGAGCGTATTGAAGGCAAGGTGATCGATGAGGGAAAGAAGCCCCGATGACGAACGACCACTTGCATAGCCGTGCAGCAATGTTCATCACTGCGGCCATCCTAACGATCGCTGTGCCAGTGTCCGCGCTTGCTGCCGATGTGACGCCGCACATTTTCTTGTCACCGAGCGATTCTTCGGTTGAGCCCGGTCAGTCCGTTGAGATCGAAGTGTTCATCGAAGAAGTCATCGGCCTACGACTTTTCGAGATTGTGCTTGAAGTTGACGGCGGCGTGAGAGGATCACTGCATCTGACCGCTGTAACGGTCGACGAATTTCGCCCCGATTTCGTTTTCGCCGGCATCTCGAATCTCATCTGCCTGCCCGATCCGAACAACTGGCGAATCACGTGCACGCCGCTATCGGGCGAGTGCGTGGACGTTGATGGCGCTCCCGCCTACATGGGCACCTACACCTTGACGGCAACGATCGACGCAGCCGGCACGTTCAATGCGGCGATCCTGGATGAACCGACTACGTTCCTTCGTGACTGCGAGAGCGAGCCCATCACGCCTTTGACGTTCACGGATGCCACCGTCGTAATGATCATCGCCGGTGACCTTGATGGCGATGGCGACGTCGATCTGGACGACCACGCCGTCTTCGTTGGCTGTGTGACCGGCCCCGGTGGCGGAGTTGACGCTGGCTGTGAAGGGGCCGACGTCGATTCCGACGAAGATGTCGACCTTCTCGACTGGGGCCACCTTCAGCGGTTGTTCACAGGTGGACCACAGTGACAATCCGCGGAGCAAGACATCACAGGCCGGGGCGACCGTGGCGTAGGAGTGCGAGTTCTGCAGGACAAGGCAGCGTTCCTCGAACAATGGGTCACTGAGTGGGTCAGTCGTCACATGGTTTTTTCCCAAAACCAAGTTTCTCAGCAACGTCTTGTCGACTCGCAGCCACAACTCCAGCATAAGAACCGCGATTCCGGTCCCGTCCAGCCCGGTTTTCCTGGCACGACTGCCAGATGCGTGAGCTGAGAGTCATGGGCGTTCCGGTGGGGTCCGAGCTCGTCGGGTTGGCTACCCGGAAGTAGTTGCGTGATCCGACCTCCCATTCAGATCCAGAATCCGCATGATCCTACCATACGGATCGGATCCGTTCTTGAGGACAGGTCGACCTCTTACGACAAAACGTGTGGACGGATGCCTTGGGACTAGGATGTGGGCGGGCTAGAATCCGATGATGCAAAACGACCGTGCAGTCGCGCCTCGATGGTATGTCTATCTCCTTCGGTGCGGGAACGGCGCGCTGTACACGGGGATTGCGACGGACGTATCTCGCCGGCTCTCGGACATTCCTGCGGACGGAGATTGACGGGTGGGAGGAGCATACGTGAAGCGAGTGGGATCGCCCGATCGTCCCGTGCGGAAACTGGGGATAGACTGGTTCTCGCTGGATGGCACGAAGGCGAGCCGGCGGCGAACGGTCGAGGCCTCAGCGTGCTCAGCCTCCCGCATGTAGGCCTCCCCACGCCAGGACGGCCTTGTGGTCGACCCGTCGGAGCTGTTCCGCGGACCGGATGCCGAGTGTCCGCAGAAAATGACTGACATCGTGTCGGTACGCCCAGCGGGTACGCGGACTTTTCCGGCTGGCGAGCCAAACGTGCTCCTCGGGGATCTCCGCGATAGCGTCGAGCGTAGTCGTGGCCGGCGGTTGCGGGTACGATTCAATCAGCGGTGTGGTGCCGGAATCCGGCGAGACTCGGTGTGTCACCCTCTACGCGATAATCCAGTTTATCGTGTGCATCATCATGACGCGCCGAGCCCGGATGGGCAAGTCGCTCGCTTCTGACCATGCTTTGGAACCCAGTCTCCTTGGCACGTGGACGAGGCGGTAGGAACAGAAGTAGCTCCGGAGCCAAGTTGCCGCGCGTTGGACGCTAGTGCGGAGGAGGCTATCTTAACTTGGGCACGCGCCATTGCGGCGGCCCGGTTCATCGGACAGATAATCGACATGTGAGCCAACCCAGTGACGGCTGGACAACAACACCAAGATTTGAATTCTGGCTCCCGCTGGTATCGGTGGGAGCCACACGTTCATGCGCCTGGGACCATACTAAACGATCAGTTTAAGGGTGCCCAGAGCTGGGAGTGCTACCTGAAAGCATTGGAAACGGCGATGCCTGCCATACGGGCTATCGGCGTCACCGACTACTACAGCACGGAAAGTTATCAGCGTGTCTGTGAGGCCAAACGGCAGGGGCGGCTACCGAAGTGCGATCTGATCTTTCCCAACATCGAAATGCGCCTCGGCATCGGGACCATCAAAGGAAAGTGGGTCAATCTCCATCTTCTAGTGAGCCCCGAAGACCCGGATCACTTGGCAGAACTCAAGCGGTTTCTCGCCCGCCTGACGTTCAGCGCGTATGACGATTCTTTCTGCTGCGACAAAGATGACCTCATCCGGCTTGGTCAGCAATTCGATTCCACGCTCAGCGACCTGGGTGCTGCGCTTGAGCGGGGGTCCGAGCAGATGAAAATCTCGCTTGACCAGCTAAGGCGGGTCTACTCCGAAAGCGCGTGGGCGAAGGATAACATCTTGATCGCCGTTGCCGGAGGGGAAACGGACGGGACTTCGGGTGTCCGTGATGGGGCCGATGCGACGCTGCGGCAGGAAGTAGAGAAGTTCGCGCGAATAGTCTTTGCTAGCAGCCCGGCACAGCGCGACTTTTGGCTTGGCCGACGTAGCTTAACAGAAAACGAGATGCGACAACGCTACGATGGACTAAAGCCATGCATGCATGGGAGCGACGCGCACGAGCAGCACACGGTAGGTGTCCCTGACGGACGTCGCTACTCCTGGGTCAAAGGCGCGCTCGCGTTCGACACCCTCCGTCAAGCCTGCATCGATCCCGCTGGAAGGGCGTTTGTTGGCGAAGAAGCGCCAATCAGCACAATCGCCTCGCAAACTATCGCGCGAATTGAAATCCAGGATGCGCCTTGGGCCAGGACGCCGACCGTAGAACTCAATCCGGGGCTTGTCGCGATCGTCGGGGGAAGAGGATCGGGAAAGACCGCCTTAGCTGACACGATTGCGCTCGCATGCGACGCGATCTCGGACCGGCTCAGCCCCCGTTCCTTCTTGACCCGAGCGCAAGACCTCCTGCATGGTGCTTCGGTATGCCTGAAATGGCAGACCGGTGAACAAAGCAAGCGCAGCCTTGACCGTACCGATGTAAGCGACTCGGCGGCATATCCACGAGCGCGATACCGTTCTCAGCATTTCGTGGAGGAACTTTGTGCCGCCGACGGGATGACTGATGAGCTCCTGCGGGAAATCGAGCGAGTGATTTTCGAGGCTCATCCGCTGTCTAATCGCGACGGAGCCGTAGATTTTGACGAATTGCTTGAAATGAGAGCGACTCGTTTTCGTGAGGCGCGCGTTCGCGAGGAAGAGTCACTGGCCGAGATATCCGAAAGAATCGGCACGGATCTTGAAAAGGACAAACTCGTAACTACGGTAAAGAGGCAAATCGTTGAAAAGACGCAATTGATTGCGGCCTACATAAACGACCGTTCAAAGCTGGTTGCGAAAGGCAGCGAGGGTAGAGTCAAACGGCTTGGTGAGCTCGCCGAGGCGGCGGAAAAGGTCCGCGGGTATCTGCGCTTTTTCGCGGCGCAGGAGCAATCGCTTCTTTCCCTGACGGACGAGGTTGGGAATTTTCGAGTTCACCAGGCGCCGGAAGCGTTGAGGAGGTCGCAGGAGCGGCACAAAGCCAGTGCTCTCAAGACCGAGGACTGGACGCCGTTCCTCCTTGATTACAAGGGAGATGTCGATGCGTCGCTCACCACTCATCTAACGAGTTCTCGAAAAGGCGCGAGTGAATGGAGAGGTACGCCTCCAGTTCCCGTAAGCGATCCAAATGTTCCCTTTATCGGGGACGACGTCGATCTCTCCGACCAGCCCTTGGCCCTGTTGGAAGCCGAGATCGCGCGCCTTGGAAAACTGGTGAGCGTGGACCGGGACGCGGCGGCCAAGTTCTCGGCATTGTCCAAACGCATAACCGAAGAGAATACAGCGCTTGACCGATTGAAGGAAAAGCTCGCTGACTGCGAGGGAGCGAAGGACCGCGTGAGCGCTTTAGTACAGGAACGCGAAGCCGCATATGTGCGCGTCTTTGATGCCATCCTAGCCGAACAGGCTGTCCTGGTCGATCTCTACGAGCCGCTAATGGGGCGTCTCGCCGCGGCCGGCGCGACGCTGAAGAAGCTATCCTTCTCGGTAAGTCGCGAGGCAGATGTCGCTCGCTGGGCTGCCGCGGGCGAAGATCTTTTGGACCTGCGGGTGCAGGGCTCATTCAAAGGTCGCGGAACGCTAAAGGGGCTCGCAGATGCCGGTCTCAGAGCGGCATGGGAGACCGGCGATGCCGAGACTGTCAGTGCTGCCATGGCGACTTTTCGTCGAGAAAATCAGGACGCACTGCTGGAGCGCTCGCCTGTACCCAAAGCAGATCAAGCGAACTTTCGAGAGTGGTCGAAGAGATTCGCCAAGTGGCTATATGGCACCGAACACATCGCCATTCGTTACAGCATCGACTACGACTGTGTTGATATTCGGAAGCTGTCGCCGGGCTCACGGGGGATCGTTCTTCTTCTTCTCTACCTCGCGCTCGACGAAGCCGATGATCGACCCCTTATCATTGATCAGCCCGAAGAAAATCTCGATCCGAAGTCGGTTTTTGAGGAACTCGTCACTCTGTTCTCGGAAGCGAAGAACAAACGCCAAGTTATCCTGGTCACGCACAACGCGAATCTGGTAGTTAACGCAGACGCCGACCAGGTCATCGTTGCGGAAGCCGGGCCACATTTACCGGGAGAGTTGCCGCCGATCAGCTACCTCTCGGGCGGGCTAGAGAGCGCTCATATTCGTAAGGCAGTTTGCGACATCCTTGAAGGCGGCGAGCGCGCGTTCCAAGAAAGGGCGCGCCGCCTTCGGGTGCGTTTGGAACGCTAACTAGATGCTGTTGATTGGGGCCTGAATCGGCGTGGATCTTGGCGGCGGAAGCGAGTGTCTTCAAGTCGTGGCTGGGTTGGAGGGCATCGCGGGCTCTGTTTTTTCCCTGTGACGCAAGTAACAGGTCGTTGGGCGCTTTGAATCGCTCGGTTTTGCACAGACCGGTTGCGCCGTCCCTCTGAATGTCTCAGGTTCTAGCTTAGCTGCCGGTCATTCTCTGGCCAGGATGAGCAGGTTGTGGGTGAAGATCGTCGCCCCCACGGTGCTGACGAAGTGCTCCCATCCTCTGGTGAAGCAACGGAAGAGCCCGAGGATTCTCTTCAAGTACGAGATCGTGCCCTCGATTCCCGCGCGAAAGCG
>JAJDDS010000203.1 GCA_029260195.1 Phycisphaerae bacterium | reverse complement strand
CCCGCTTGCTGCCCCACCATCATGCCCGCCAACCGGGCACCGAGGAAGATCAACCCGATCGACAATCCCAGAATCAACCCGATCATCAGCTCGCCGAACACCGTCACCACAACAACGTGCAGCGGCAGGTTCATTGGGATCAGCGGAAACACCATCGGGAACATCATCAGCGACAACACAAACGAAAACGCGACCTTCACTCGAGACGGAATTCCGGTTCCGCTCAGCAACGGTGCAGCCAGCGTCAGCCCGCCGACCCGAAACAACACGATCAGAAACGGTGGGAGCAACAGCGAGATATTGACTGCGGTCAGCGACATCGATCCATCCCGGGATCACACGGAGCGAACATTCAACAAGTCGCAGCCAAGGCGGAGGCGGCGACCACGTCGTCGGCGTTTCGGCGACGCCCGTTCACGGCAACGAACCGAACATCTCCTGGCAGTAACTCAACATGCGATTGGCGATCCACGGAATGAAATAGGAAGCAGCCACAACCATCGCCGCGATCTTCGGCACGAACGTCAGCGTCTGTTCTTGAAGCTGCGTCACCGACTGAAATACCGAAATGGCCAGGCCCACCGCCATCCCGATCAAGAGGATCGGCGCCGAAGTAGTCAGCGCGAGCAGGAAGGCGTTTCTGCCCATGTCCAAAGCCACACCCAAGTCCATTGCCCGTCCCCTCCATCTAGCCCGCTGCGAGATTGTCAAAACTGTACAGAACCGTCTGAACCACGAGATGCCACCCGTCGGCAAGCACGAACAAGAGTATCTTGAACGGCAGGCTGATGAGCACAGGAGGCAGCATCATCATGCCCATCGAAATCAGAATCGAGGCAATGACCATGTCGATCACCAGGAACGGCAGATAAATGCGAAACCCCATCACGAACGCGGTCTTGAGTTCGCTGAGGATGAACGCCGGGATCAATGCGGTCGTCGGGACGTCTTCCAACGTGATCGCTTGATCCGGCGGGATGGGCAGCCCGGTCGCGTATTCCTGAAACAGATAAATGTCCTCATGGTTCTCGCTCCGGTCGATCTGCCGGAACATGAACTGCCGCATGTGCCCAAGCGCGACGTCGGTCGCCGCTCTTTGCGACATCTTGTTCTGAAGATAGGGCTGAAATGCGTCCTGATTGATGCGCCCCCATGTCGGCGACATGACCAGCAGCGTCATGAACAGCGCCAGCCCCAGCAACACCTGACTCGGCGGAAGTTGGGGAGTTGCCATCGCTTGTCGAAGGAGGGACAACACCACCAAAATGCGCGTGAAACACGTCGTCATGACCAGGATGGACGGTACCAGAGTGAGCACCGTCATCAGGACAAGGATTTGGAGCGTGACGCCTACGCCCTCCGAATCCTCCGCCGTCGGGAGCACACCGCGAACGTCCGGAACGTTGAAGGAATTGTCGAACCCGACCGAGGGGGGACCGGGCGCGGTCTGCGCGCCGGCGGGTGCGGCGCTCGCCAGCATCACCACCGCGCAGAAGACGCGACGCGCAACCGAATGTGAGCCTCCATGCTCAACCAAGACACGCTTCTCCAAGCGTTTGCGATGTAACTACAAAACGAGACCCGGAACCGCGACAACTTCAATTCCGTCAGGTCTCGACATCCGCCTTCGATTCCCGCGTGTAGGTCTGGAGCTTGCGCAGCAATCCCCTCAAATCGTCACGCGTGTGAGCCAATTGAGCCCGGCGGTCCGGCGTCGGCGGAAGCGATGGCTCCAGATGATTCGCGATATCCGTCGAGTGGTGCGTCAGCGCCTCCCGAAACGCACCGCCCTCCTTGTCGATCCGATCGAGGCGAAGCTGAACGCGCAGCGCAGCCGCCTCCTCGGCGTCTTCGACGATACGCAAGTTCGTAATACGATCGGGGGTGACCCCGACGAACGCGAATCGCCCGCCTATCTGGACCAGCGCGATGCTCTGCTTCGGCGACAAGTGCGTCTTGCACAGAACGCGCAGAATATCCTCCGACGCGCCCTGGGAAGGCGTCAAATACCGCTTGGCAGCCCACGCGAGACCGACAATCGACGCCAACACGACGAACAGTGAGACCAGTCCGTCACGGTACCAAGGACGCGCGGTACTCTCGCTGAACGGAGTGGTCGCGGCACGATGGATGGCAATGTCTTCGCGTTTCATCGCCGGAGTCGGCGGCGGCAGAACGACGACATCGGCGTCATCCGCCGTGCGCGCCTCCAACAACGCGAGCGCGTTGGGCGGTCCGCCCACGTCGTCAATCGCGCCGACTTCATCAACCGCAACAGGCGCGCATACGAAGTCCGCTTGGATTTCCTCAACAGGTTGCGATGGCGGATCGAAGTCAAGGGACAAACTCGCGTTCGTGGCGGCAGCGCCGATCGCACTACCCGGCTGCACCGATGACTGCCCAAGTGCGACACCGGTCAACACCAGTACAGCCACCAACCCGATGCATGCGGGTACGAATGATAAGCGTCTACGCCACGGCGACATTTTGCGGCCCCGAAATAACTTCACTCACTCGAACACAGAAATTATCGCTCAGTACGAGCACTTCGCCGCGTGCGACGAGGCGCCCATTGACGATGACGTCCACCGGATCACCTGCCAAGTTGTCGAGCTCGACCACGCTGCCCTCGCTCAGCCTGAGCACGTCCTCGATGTACATCTGGGTCCGTCCCAGTTCGATGCGGACTCGGAGGTTCACGTCTCGAAGGATCGAGATATCACGCGATTCCGCACCACCCGCGCCACCGGAATAGTCTTCGAGGTCGAGCGGCTCGGGTGTCGGACCAGCCGCGGGCGATGCTGACGCCGCGGGCT
>JAJDDS010000202.1 GCA_029260195.1 Phycisphaerae bacterium | reverse complement strand
GCGACGGGTCTGGTGATACGGGAACTAAGCTCTCGCCAAGCGTCACGCACTTTGACGCGGCGACGGTCGACGTTAATGGGGAATTCCTGGTCCAGTGTGTCGGCGAACATGTGATGGTCGGAGAATGAACCGGGGACCGCGGTGGCGGAGTAGTGCCGACCGCCGGGGGTGTGTTCGATGTTTTCGTCGGCGATGTCGAAGCCCGCCGTCGTGAGTAGCTGGCGGATCATGGGTGTGTTGAAGGACCATAAGCCATGGGCGCCGGTGGCGTAGCGGTCGAGGCGAGTCAACGGCGTTCCGTCGCCATCGTCGAGATCGACGGCGGCGGTGAGGAACATCTTGGAGGCGCAGCGTTTTCGGAGTTCTCCGAGCGTGCCGAGTGGGTTCAACAGGTGATAGAGAAGTCCGAGGCAGAGGACGACGTCGAAGGGCTGATTGGGGCAGTGGCGTTCGACGGCGCCGCAGTGGAATTCGACGTTTTCCAGTTCGAGGGCATCTCTGAGGAACTCGGCGTGCTCGTGGTTGTAGCGATTGCGTTCGACGCCAACGACGCGGTCGGCGCCCTTGCGCGTAGCCCAGATGGAGAATAACCCATCGGCGCATCCAACGTCGAGGACGGACAGTCCCGCGAGATCCGCGGGGAGCTGAGTGCCGAGGTACGCCACCATGTCGCGGTTGGACTGGTCGACGGTCTCGAGGTAGGGCGTGACGGCGTAGTCGTCGGGGAACCTGGTGCGGAGTTCGTCAGTCAGTTCGATGTCGTGGTACCAGAGGCGGCGTTGACTGAGTTCCTCCTCGATGGACGTTGAAGGGGATTGGGTGAGTTGTTGTGGCATGGTGTGATTATCCGTTGCGAAGCGCCGCGGCGGGGATTGTGTCTTCGGTCACTGGCACGACAGCGCTTGTCCTGATCCGAAACATGGTTTGCGATCCGAGTTTCGGGCATGGTCGGTCCCACGGATTGCGATCCGTGGGCTTCGTGCGGTGACATGGTGGTATCGCATTAGTTACACCGCTTGCAGATGTCGAGACTCATGCAGCGGCCCTTTCGGGCGGCGGATTGGTAGGTGGAGGAGTCGAGGATTTTGCGGAGGCTGCCGGTTTCGATGATGTTGCCGAGTCGGTTGATGTGGAGCATGTCGTGGCAGCAGACGGTGAGGTCGCCTTCTGGGCTGACGGCGGGCGCGCCGAGGTCGCATTTGCTCTGCTCTTCGTAGGGAACGAGTTCGCCGGCGATGATGCTGAAGCGGGCGGGGTGCTCGTCGCTTTGGGGGACGGCGGCTTCGATGTCTGCGATGTCGGAATCGCGGGCGAGTGCGGGCATGAAATAGCCCATGCGTTTGGCGAACCAGTTGTCATATCCGAGGCCGCGGACGAAAGCGGCGATGGCGTCGAGCTGGTGTTCGTTGTGTGCGTTGACGACTGTGTCAAGGGTACACTTGAGGCTGGTGTGTCTGCGGTCGAGCTCGGCGAACTCGGCGAGGTTGGCGATGACTTTGTCGGTGCGGATGCCGGGTCCGATCTTGTCCTGGACGTGTTGCTCCAACGCGTCGACGGTGATGAGGAATTCGACACGTTGGCCAGTGTCGTCGCAGCGTTCGAGTGCGCGCCCGAGTCTGTCGAAGTCGATGGGCATGAAGAGTTTGGTGGCGGTGTTGCTGGTCATACCGCGCCGGGCCACGGCGACCAGAAAATCGGGGTAGTCAGGGTGGAGGAGCGATTCGCCGCTTTGGTAGAGGTAGACCAGCTCGAAGCCCTCGCGTTCGAGGATGTCGGCGATGGTCATGAATGTCTCGGGGTGCATGAGCTTGGATTGAACGAGTCCGGCGGACTGGTGGAGGCAGTAGACGCAGTCGGCGCCGCAGCCAGTGCAGATGTCGAGGATGACGTGGTTGCGGTACATGTCGGGCTCGCGTCCGGCGAGGCGGTAGAGTGCGCGGCGTTTTTCGGTGACTGTGTTCATCGGGTAGTGACCGGGGCGCGCCGATTGGAGGGTCCCGGTGCGGGCGCGGTACCACGCACGCCGCCGCTGTGTCGGGGCGATTCGTCGATCGGCGGTCGAGCGGGGCGAGGTTGATGGTCGGTCCAGTTGGGCATCGTGATGGGATGCTCGCTGAGCAGGGCTGTCAGCGTGCGGATTTCGACACCGGGGAGCAAAGTGGATGCCTTCGCGGCGATCTCATTTTCAAAGTCGAAGCTGGTCCCGACGCAGAAGTCGGGCGCAAGGTCCGGCAGCGCGCCCGGGGCGACGCAGGGGACGCCGTGGACGGTCTTCTGGGCGAAGGTATCGTCGGCGACGGCGAGGACTTCGACGCCGAGTGGTTCGAAGACGTCGAGGAAGTAGCTGAACTCTCGCCCGGCGCCGTAGCAAACGACCCGTTTGCCGGCGAGGCGGTCGACGACGGTCTCGCGCATTCCATCGAGGAGGTCCTGGTAGCGCTCCATCATGCGCGTGTGGCAGGCGACCAAGTCGGGATAGTCGAACGACGGATCGACCGGATCGGCTGGTGTGGCTGAGATCCAGACGTTTCCGATGTTGGCGATCTGTTGCGTTCGCAATCCGAGCGCCGCCAGGTAGCGTGTGAGGCTTGCGGCGGAGAAGTGGTTCACATGCTGGGCGTAGCAGAGGAACAGGTTGCGGTAGAAGAACTTCAGTTGCGAGCAACCGTAGAGCGCTTGCTCGTCGCGGTTGATCTGTGGCGTGGGGGTGTAGAAGGCGAGGTCGGGTACGAGGAGGAACAGTCGTCCGTCGGGTGCGAGGCAGGATCGTACGGTGCGGAGGATGTCGGCGGGCTCTGGCATATGCTCGAATACGGAGGTGAGCATGACGACGTCGAAGTGCCCGTCGTCGAAGCGGCCCGCCCATTCCGCGTCGAATAGTCCCTGATTAAGGTTGGCGTCGGGCATTCGGGCACGTGCTGCCTCGACGTTCTGTTTTCCAGGCTCGACGCCGTGACACTCGAAGCCGAGATCGTAGAAGCGTTTCAGCAGCGAGCCGCGGTTGAATCCGATTTCGAGGATGCGTTGGCGACGGTTCGCTGGCGGTAGGCCGGCGAGCGCGAACTGCACATAAGTGGTGTACTGTTCGAGGTCGTCGTCGCAGGTGACGTACTCCTCGTCGATGTAGAGCGGGGTGCGGTCTTGATCCCACGCGCCGAAGACGTGGCCGCAGTGTTGACACACCGACACCTTGAACGGGAACGGTTTTCCGCGAACCGGGTCGTAGCAATGCCAAGTGCCGGGTCCGTCGACCATGACTTTCGAGTCACATTGGCCGCACATGTTGCAGTGGTGCATTCGTAGAGACTCCAGGCTTCCTGTGGATGCTCGGATCATCGCCGTTTATCAATGCCGTCGGCTGATGTTTTTGTGAAGCGCGATCATCGAGACTGCTGTCATTCCGAGCACACGAGAATCTTACTGAATCAGGCGGCAAGATGCTTCGCCGCGCTCAGCATGACTATCGACGATTCACTCGCACCATTCGTATCGGCGGGGATTGCGCAGCGGCTGTAGGGAATCAGGTGTGGGCGACGGTTGGGCGATGGGAAGTGTCGCGCCGAGCGGGGGCGCGGACGAGCGGATCGAGGATGTCGAGGAGTCGTCGCATGCGATGAGCGTAGGTCTGGTGGTGGAGGGTGCGTCGTAGGCCGTTGCGGGCGATCTCGGTGCGCTGGGGCTCGTGCTCG
>JAJDDS010000201.1 GCA_029260195.1 Phycisphaerae bacterium | reverse complement strand
CCCGCAGGAGCTGCACACCGTGTCAGCCATGGTCGGCGCCTCGGGCAAGCTGGCCGAAGCTTACGCGTACGACGCCTACGGGGAGGTGAGCATCTTCAGCATCAACGGCACCCCGCTGAGCTTCTCGGGCGTTGGCAACCCTTACGCCTTCACCGGTCGCCGCCTGGACCGCTTCGAGTCCGACCTCGCCACCCCCCGCCTCGACGTCTACCATTACCGCGCCCGGGCCTACACCCCGGTACATGGGCGGTTTCTTCAGCGGGATCCGCTCGGATACGTGGACGGGATGAACCCATATGAGTATGTACGGAGCGCGCCAACGTCCTTCTCCGACCCCTACGGTTATGAACGCGTGGTAGAGAGCTGGAATGGTCCCACCGCGTTGAGTTGGTGGATTCGTGGGAGCGGCGAGTCGATCCAAATCGTTGGTAGGTCGTACTTGCTGCGAATGCAACAAGTGTTTGAACAGTCCGCACAATTCGCCGCCATTACCGAGAATGTGGAGCGCACGTTGATCAGCGTGTGCGATGCGATGCGGGCTGGCGAGAGCCAAACCTTCAGGTTCGATCAGCCGTCCGGCAGAGTGCAGATTCCGATCGGGAGAGTTGCTATCTGGTCTGCGCTCGGAGGAGTCCAGTACGATGTGAAGGCAAGAGGCACTGTTTCTAAACAACGAGGTGGCAATTGCTGCGAGTTCTTGCGGCTAGACAATTTCCTTATGACATATTCTGGGCGCGACACGTATCATGGTTTCGTCAACGCACTCAATCAGGATAATCCGGCCTTGAAGGCGCTTGCTCATGTGTTTGTTGGCGGTGCGCACTTGATTTCCAAACCCATCGGGAAGCTCTTCGTCGAAGACGCGAGTGGAAGTCCCGAGTCCTATGGCATAAATTGGACAATTAGGCGACGCGCTGGCGCCGGTCTAGGTGGAAGGTATTTTAGTTGCGCGAACCGCAGCACATGTCCCGCCAAAGGACTCTATCCCTTCGAAGAAGTGTGGAGATTCCTCGGAAAACCATGAGTCGCGTCTCCTGGACAGATGTTTGGTACCTCTCACGTGACAATGTTGTGACTTGTGGAACGTTCGCGTACATCGGCATATACTCCGTTTGTACTACCCTATCCGCAGAAGCGTCACTCCCACTTCCTCCATCGTTACTGGTGGTGGCCGGGCTTCTAGTGAGTCTTTCTACGCTATGGCTCTCGAGGCTCTTCTGGATTGAAACAAGCGAGATGCCGCGTTGTTGCAACTGTGATTACGACGTGAGGGGCGCTGACGTTTGTCCTGAATGTGGAACTCCAGTTACTTCTGCATCGGTTTGGACAGATCGTGTACGCCCCAGTGCCAGGAGATTGCTTTGTATATCGATTGTCATTGGCATCTTTCCGGCGGTGTTTGCCTTGGGGGCGTATCTCATGCTCGCGTTTGGAGGTGGCTTGCCTCTATCAGAAACTCCATCCGCCGCATTCTCAGCCATCGACCGCCCAGATGAACGAATCTATTGAGCAGTTGTCGCTCCTGAAAACTCTGTCCGGGCGGAAACGGGCGTGTCGAGAAAGGAACCGGCGCGCAGGGAGTTCGGGGGACACACACGAATGGCATGAAGCTAAGTGGCATCGGGATCTCCGGTGCGACGGTACACGTGGCGTATTTTTTGGAGGAGGCTGTAGTTTTTTGGACGGCGTTTCCGACGGCGGGGTTCGAGGCGTTCAGGCCGATCGGGGACGTGACATCGCCAATGCACTGCAGTGGAACGCCGCATAACGCAGCGGCCCCATCCCCACGCCCTGAAGACGCCGCTGCCAGCCGGACATACCGTGCAGCCGTCTCTCGGTGGACACCAAGCTCCCGGCCGATCCGTCGAAAGGACCACCCACGAGCGCGTAACGCCAGAATCGCTTGTACCTCGGCCATCTTGAGTTGATTCGCCACAGCTTCCTCCTTTTGGAGGAAGAGCTTCGTGGCGAACCCACGTCTCCTCAAAATGGCCGGTTTTCACCCGCACCTTACCGGCCGGTTTTGCCCGCCCGCTGGCAATTCGGGGGCGTGGGGCGTGCTTCGGCGTTGTTAAGTCCTTGAATTGCAACAGGTTGGCCCCCTGGGGGTCCCTTGGGGGGGCTTGGCGTGGATAGAGGGGATTGGTGTGTAGGACAATGGGCGAGTTCCGTCTTCCATGCTGAGGCCATCCGCCTGAACGATGACTTGGCGAGGATACCGGCAATTTCTCGAAAAAAGAGTTGATTGGACACTTGGTGTGCGCCTATAGTCGGGCGCCCAAGGAGTACTCCACAGTCACGCAGGCCTTCGTACCCGTGATCCAATCGGATCGACGGAAGCGCGAGTGCGGCAAAGGGGTCGGGAGTCTTTTTCAGCGAGACGACGCGTGGGGCGAAGCGGACTCCACCCCAAAGCAACAAGCCAAGACCGCCGACTTATCCTTCGTGCTCGCCGGCCCCTCAACCGCCCGGTCCAGTGAATCGCGCCGTGAATTCCGCGTAGTCGTCGAGGTCCACATCCTCGTCGTAGTCGAAGTCGAAGTTGTAGCACCCCATCCCCGTCGGCGGCGGAGTGCCGTCACCTCCGAAGCATTCCTGCACCCGCGCGAAGTCAGGCATGTCCACGTCGCCGTCGTCGTTCTCGTCCCCATCCGCCACCAACACACGCACGCCCGCCTGATCCACTAGCCAACCGGCGACCGACCGCGCCATCCGCGTCGCGAACGCGTAGTCGATGTAGTTCGGCGTATCCACGCTGTCCAGCGGCGAGTGGTAGTACGGGTTGCCCCAATCCTCGATCAACAGACATGCCTGAAACCCCGCCCCCTCGAACGGCGCATGATCGCTACCATAGCTCGGCCCGTGCAGGTCGTAGTTCAACCCGTCGCCGTACGTGTCAACCGCCGCCGCCAGAGCGTACTTGATAGGGTCGGACGCCGCCTGGCTGTAGATGTCCGCCTCATTCACGCCCGTGTTGTACGCCACCATATCCGTTGAGACCATGCCCAGGATGTCATCTCCGAGGTGCGCGCTGACGTAGGCGGCACTGCCGTACAGACCCTGCTCCTCCCGATCGAACGCCACGAATCGGATCGTGTATTCCGACTCGTACGTCGACAGAACCCGCGCCACTTCCAGCACCAACGCCGTTCCACTCGCGTTGTCGTCCGCCCCGGGATTGCCCACCGAGTCGTAATGTGCTCCGATGATATATTCGCTTTGTGGATACACCGTCCCCAGCTTCGTTCCCACCACATTGAAGTACGTGTCCCCCTGGAACCACACGGGCTCCAGCGTCACCGTCAGCCCGTACTGCTCGAACATCGCGACGATGTTGGCCTGCGCCAAATCGTGTTCGGGTCCGTACCCGCGGTTGTCGCCGAGATGCGTGTAGAGCCTGTCGTCGAGGATCTCCCGATAGCTCTGCTGGCTAACCTGCGCGGCAGCCACCTGTCCCGCTTCCGAAGCGATCGCCGACGAATCTGGCCCGTCCCACAACACTAAGACCAGAACCACCGCCGACACCCAAGCCAAACGTACCAACTGCATTCGGAGTTCCTCCTCTCGATACGCGCCAACCGGGCGCGAGCGGTATCGCTATCCCCGCGAATTAAGACCCTTAACTATACGGGCGTGCGTTCCTAAACGCAAGGATCGCCCGCGCCGCGTTCCCGAAGACAGGAATCGAACGCCGGCGCCGCCCCGCGCCAGGCGTGGCATCGAAACTCCCGCGACTGCGCTATTACGGGATTTCGGGGGAGGCATGGCACTCATCTGCCGGAAACTCCGATAGTCCGAAGATATGCGTAGTTACAACGGCGATCGTGGCACGGCGAATGCGGACTGCACTTCGGATCTCGAAACCGTCGCGAGGGGTGGAAGAGTGGCTGCAAGCCTGAAAGTAGCGGTGGATCATGGAGATCAGACGTAGGGGCGGCAATCGGGGAGTAGGCCTCGGGGGAACGGAAGGCGCCGCGGTAAGGGCGCAGCCCATTACGGAGAGGGCGAACCATCGCACCGGGCGCGCCGACTTGGTGACGCGCGCGGTGCTTTTGATTCCCGCGATGCTCGCGGCGAATCTCATCATTTATCCTGCCGGGGCGACCGCGCAGAACGCCGACCCGGCGACGTGCTCCGAGTGTCACGACGGCGAAGCCGACGCGACGCGCATCCGACCGCCGCACACTCTTTTAGCTGACTCCGTTCACCACCAACTTGAATGCGGCGACTGCCACGAGTCGATCGATCTCGAGGGGATCGATCCGACGGTTGCCAAACCGCACGGCGACTCGGTCGAGCCCGTCGATTGTTCGGCTTGCCACGAGGACGAAACGGACGAGTACGTCAAACACGGGCGGCTCGACGTCGGCAACGACCCCGACATTCCGGAGTGTTGGGATTGCCACGGAGCCCATGAGATCCTTCCGTCCTCCGACCGTCGCTCCCACGTACATCCGGTCAACCTTCCGAGCACCTGTCGCGCTTGTCACACCGACGTGGACCTCGTCGAGAAACACCGAATACTCCGAGGGGAACAGATCAAGCTGTACGAACGAAGCGTCCACGGACAGGCCAGCAAGAAAGGACTCTACGCAGCCGCAACCTGCAACGATTGCCACGCCGCGCAGGTTCCGAACGGTCGGCACACCGCCCATCGCATCCTGAGCCCCACGGACCCGGATTCGACTATCTACCACTTCACCATCTCCGAGACCTGCGGCCAGTGTCATGGATCTGTCACTCGAGACTACGTCGAAGGCATCCATGGCCAGCTCGTCGAGCTGGGACGCTTGGACGCGCCGGTATGCACCACCTGTCACGGTGAGCACGGGATCATCTCGCCCCATGACGCAAACTCTCCCGTGAGCGCTGCGCGCGTGGCCGAGCAGACCTGCACCCCATGCCATGAATCGGTCGCGCTCAACGAGAACTACGGCGTCCCGGCGGGGAAGTTGCGCTCGTACGTCGACAGCTACCACGGACACAAAAGCAAAGCCGGGGACGTGCGCGTCGCGAACTGCGCCTCCTGCCACGGCGCTCATCGAATCCTCCCGCACACAGACTTGACGTCGTCCATCCACCCGAACAACCTGCAAGAAACCTGTGGCGAGTGCCATCCCGGCATTTCCGCCGAACTGGCGGGCACGTCCATCCACGAGCCGACCGCCGCCGCCGCCAACGGCTGGCCGCACGCGTTCACCGTGCTGTACCTGTGGTTCATCGGTGTGGTCATCGGGCTGATGTTGCTGCACAACGGAGCCGACTGGATTCGCTCGGTCAAGCGGATGAATCGGGGCGCGTTCGTGATGCGTCTGAGCCCGAGCGAGACGGCGCAACACTGGGTGCTGATGATCAGCTTCGCGGTCCTGGTACTGACCGGGTTCGCGCTTCGGTATTCGGAGGCTTGGTGGGTGCGCTTGCTTTTCGGTTGGGGAGACGGCGCCGGGTTCCTGCTGCGGGGGACGATTCACCGCGTGGCGGCCGTCGTGATGATCGCCGGCTCGATTTGGCATGTGTTCTATCTGATGGGGGCACGCGGGCGCCGGACGCTCCGCGACATGATGGTCGGATGGGGCGATCTGACTCACGTGCGGGAGAATGTGGTGTACTTCCTCGGTGCGCGCGAGGAGCGGCCGCGGTTCGGGCGGTTCAGCTACGTCGAGAAATGCGAGTACTGGGCGTTGATGTGGGGTACCGTCATCATGATCGTCAGCGGAATCCTCCTTTGGTTCGACGACTACTTTGTTACCGCGTGGGGCGTGCCGAAGGTTGTGCTCGATGTGATGCTCGTGGTACATTTCTATGAAGCGTGGCTGGCGTCGCTGGCGATTCTGGTTTGGCATGTGTACGGGACGGTCCTGAGCCCAAGCGTGTATCCGATGAACCCGTCGTGGATCGGCGGTCGCATGCCGACGTCGATGTACGCGCACGAACATCCGGCGGGTCCAACGCTGACCAGCCGCGTGGTTCGCCCGTCCACGGAGGAAGAGGTCGAGGTCGCGGGTCGCGGCGCGACGGCGAATGGGGACGACGGGGAAGCAGTATCCGTGAAGGGGCGACATCGGTGACCTGCAAACCAACGCGGAGTGCGAAGCGCGCCGGCGCAACGCGGTGGATGGGTTGGCGATGGGCAGTCGTTGTGGGCGCGTGGCTCGGCGTCGGCGGTAGCGCGGGCACGGTTCGCAGCCAGGAGAACGACGACTGTCTGTCCTGTCACGCGACCGAGGGGCTGAAACTCGAGCGCGCCGGGAGGGACGTGTCGCTCTATGTGGACGCCGGGCGCGCGGCGCTGAGTGTGCATGCCGATCTGAGCTGCACCGACTGTCACACGGAATTGGACGGGGTCGAGGCATACCCGCACGCGAGGGTTACAGAGCGCGTGGACTGCGGTGGGTGTCACGACGATGACGACGGCCCCATCGCGTCCTTCTGGGCGAGCACACACGGGCAGCGCCTCGATGACGGCGACGCGGACGCGCCGCGCTGTCAGGACTGCCACGGAGACCATTACATTCTGCGGCTGGCTGACTCGGGG
>JAJDDS010000021.1 GCA_029260195.1 Phycisphaerae bacterium | reverse complement strand
TGGGGGGCTGTTGGCGTCGGCCAGGGCGGTGCGGGACGCCGGGGCGACTATTCTGCGCGGGGGTGCGTTCAAGGCGCGGACATCGCCGTATTCGTTTCAGGGGCTGGGGCGCGAGGGGTTGGTGTTGCTTGCGGAGGCGGGTGGCGCGCTGGGGATGCCGACGATTACGGAGGTTCTCGATCCTCGATACGTGGACGTAGTGTACCAATACGCCGATATTTTCCAGGTGGGTGCGCGCAACGTTCAGAATTACAACTTGCTGGCGGAGTTGGGTCGGACGGACAAGCCGGTGTTCATCAAGCGCGGCGCGGGGGCATCGATCGAGGAGCTGTTGCTGTCGGCGGAGTATGTGCTGGACGCGGGGAATTCGCGGGTGATGTTGTGCGAGCGCGGGATACGCACGTTCAACCAGGAGGTTCGCTACACGCTGGACGTGTCGGCTGTTCCGGTGATTCAGGAGCGGTCGCATCTGCCGGTGTTCGTGGATCCGTCGCACGCCGCGGGACGCCGGGAGTGGGTGGAGCCGTTGGCGCTGGCGGCGGTGGCAGCCGGTGCGTCTGGGTTGATGGTGGAAGTCCACGGGTGCCCGGAGCGAGCGTTGTGCGATGGTCGGCAGGCGCTTCTGCCGGGGGATTTCGTTCGGTTGATGGAGCGAGTCCGCGGGATGGCTGCGGTGTTGGATAAGACGGTGGCGACGGTCGCCGATTCGGAATTGGTCAACGAAGGCATATCGTAAGGGGCGCGAATCGTGAACCGACGACCATTTGTGGCAGGCAACTGGAAGATGCACAACACGCTCGCGGAGGCGCGGGTGCTGATGAAGGGGATGCGGGAGCAGTTGGATCGGAAGATCGAAGTGGATGTGGCGGTGTGTCCGCCGAGCACGCTGATCTACCCGATGGGTCGGGAGGTGGACGGGACGAATATCAAGGTGGGGGCACAAAACGTGCATCCAGAGCCGAAGGGGGCGTTCACCGGGGAGGTATCGCCGGGGATGCTGAAGGCGGCGGGCTGCACGTACGTGATCGTGGGTCACAGCGAGCGTCGGCACGTTTTCGGCGAGGACGGCGGTTTTCTGCGGAAGAAGGTGATGGCGTGCTTGGCGGAGGGGCTGGACGTGATCTACTGCGTCGGAGAGCAGCTTGAGGAGCGGGATTCTGGTTCGACGATGGGAGTTGTGGGGCGTCAGATGGGTGAGGGGCTGACGGGTGATATGGCTATTGGGCGTGTTACGATCGCGTACGAGCCGGTTTGGGCGATCGGCACGGGGCGGACGGCGACGCCGGATCAGGCTCAGGACGTGCATGCGTTTATTCGTGGCTGGGTGGGGGAGATGTACGGTGGGGAGGCGTCGGGGGCGATACGGATCCAGTATGGTGGGAGCGTCAAGCCTGGGAACGCGGAGGGCCTGATGAGCTGTCCGGATGTGGACGGTGCATTGGTTGGTGGCGCGTGCTTGGTGGCGGAGGACTTTGTGAGTATCATATCGGCAGCCGCCGCGACGGTCGGCGGGTAGGTTTTGACAGCAAAGGTCATGGAAATGTCGTTATTGGCAGTTTTTACGTGGGGGCAGGCGATCCTGGGGCTGGGGATGATCCTGGTCTGCGCCCTGTTGATTCTCGTGGTGTTGGTGCAGCAGGCTTCGGGCGGTGGGCTTGTGGGCGCATTCGGCGGCGGTGGTGGTGGTGGCGGAGCGTTCGGCGCGAAGACGGGTGACGTTTTTACGGTGATCACGTGTGCTCTGGCGGGGTTGTTCCTTCTGATGTCGATCACGGGGAACTACATCTTCAAGCCGGTGTCGGTCGAGGTTCCCGTGGCGGTGGTATCGCCCCCGGCGGCGCCGATCAGCGCGTTTCCGACGTCATCCCCCGATTCGGTTCCGGTGACGCCGCCGGTGTCTGGGGCGACCGATTCGCCTGCGGATACGACGCCGTCGCCCGCGACGACGTCGGGTGCGCAACCCGCTGGGGGTACGGCGGAACCTCCGGTGTCGGGCGACGGGCCGTAGGTTCCATGATCGATTCCATGACGGGTTTCGGCGGGGTTCAGCGCGTCGTCGATGGCGTCGAGCACGCGCTTGAAATCCGCAGCGTGAACAATCGGTACTTCAAGTCGGTGATTCGGCTACCGGATGGTATGCAATTCGCCGAACCTGAGATTGAGAAGGCGCTGCGTTCCCGTTTGGTTCGCGGAAGCGTGACGATTAATCTGCGGATGCGCAACGCGACGGCGACGGCAGCGTACGACGTGAATACCGAGGCGCTGTCGCGTTACGCGTCTGCGATGATGCAAGTCGAGTTGCCGGACGGCGTTCGTGCGACGATCGATCTGGCGACGCTGTCGAATCTCCCTGGCGTGTGTCAGGTTCCGTCGATCGACGAGTCGCGTCGTGCGGAGCAGGTTTCGCTGATTCTGGAGATGACGGAAGCCGCGCTGGACCATGTGATCGCGATGCGTGCTCGAGAGGGGCAGGCGCTGCACAATGATCTGGTGGGACATTGCGGTCGGTTGGGTTCGGAGTTGGATCGCATCGTGGGGCGGGCTCCGGTCGTGTTGGAGGACTACCGGGAGCGTCTGGTGTCGCGTGTGGAAGCGCTGATGAGCGCCGGAAAGTTCGAGCTTGAGTCGGACGCATTGTGCCGCGAGGTGGCGTTGTACGCGGATCGGAGTGACATAAGCGAGGAGATCGCCCGGTTGCGGGCGCATATCGATCATTTTTCGGAGATTTGCGATTCGGGGGACGCGGTCGGTCGGAAGCTGGATTTCATCACGCAGGAGATGCTTCGCGAAACGAATACGATCGGGAGCAAGAGTGGCGACGGCGCGATTTCACGTTCGGTCGTGGAGATGAAGGCGTTGATCGACCGGATCAAAGAGCAGGTCCAGAATGTCGAGTAGCGCCCGTGCGATTGGATCGTCGCGTCCGGGGGGGCTGGTGGT
This sequence comes from Phycisphaerae bacterium, assembly GCA_029260195.1. Taxonomy (GTDB): domain Bacteria; phylum Planctomycetota; class Phycisphaerae; order UBA1845; family UBA1845; genus OFTM321. Next base: position 4,275 of record JAJDDS010000021.1, on the reverse strand, counting down.
GATCAGCGGTCCGTCCGGTGCGGGCAAGACGACGATCTGCAACGCGCTGCTGGAGCGGTTGCCGCGTGCGATGTGGAGCGTGTCCGCCACGACGCGGGCGAAGCGGTCCGGCGAGGTGGATGGGGAGACGTACCGATTCGTGTCGACCGAGACGTTTGAGGCGATGCGCGCGAGGGATGAGTTTCTTGAGACGGCGGAATATGTGGGCCATCTTTACGGTACGCCTGCGGAGCCGGTGCGGCGGGCTGTGGCGGACGGACGGTACGTCATTCTGGAGATCGAGGTACAGGGCGGGATGCAGGTGATGCGCAAGATGCCGGACGCGATTCGGATCTTCGTGTTACCGCCGACGCGGGCGACGCTGGAGGCGCGGCTGTCCGGCCGGGCGACGGAATCGGCGGAGCAGTTGGCGCGGCGGTTGGCTGAGGCGGACGGCGAGATTGCGACGGCCCGCGATTCGGGCTGCTATGGTTTTTTCGTCACGAATGACGTTTTGGAAGATACGGTGAGCGAAGTGTTGTCCATCATCGAGAAGGAGACGCAAGCGATATGATCGAGACGCTCAAGAGCGACGACATTATCAACAAGCTGGGTGGCCGGTTCAAGCTGACGGCGCTGATCCAGCGACGTTGGTTGCAGTTGATGCAGGGTGCCCGGCCGATGGTCGAGACGGATGGTCTGACCGACCTGGAAGTGGTGATCAAGGAAATCGTCGACGGCAAGATTGAAGCCGTGTATCCCGACGATGAAGGCGGCGAGGATGCCGCCGGCTGACGGGAGCGACCTGTCCGGGCGCGAGGTGGTGGTGGCCGTGTGCGGCGGGATTGCCGCGTACAAGGTGTGCCACGTCGTGTCATCACTGGTCCAGCGTGGCGCGGGGGTCACGGTGGCGATGACCGAGTCCGCGACGCGATTCGTGACGCCGACGACGTTTGGAGCGCTGTCGGGGCGGTCGGTGCTGACCAGCCTGTGGTCTGGCGCGGAATCGCACGACCCGCAGCACATCGCGCTGACCCGAAGTGCGGATCTGTTTCTGATCGCGCCGGCGACCGCGAACATGATCGGGAAGATCGCCAATGGCATCTGCGATGATCTGGTAAGCACGATGATTCCGGCTGCGACGTCGCCCGTCCTACTGGCGCCGGCGATGAACGACGCCATGTGGACTCACCCCGCCGTCCAAGCCAACGCGCGCACCGTGACTGAATTCGGCTACCGTCTCATCGGACCCGCCGAGGGGTGGCTGGCGTGCCGATCGATCGGTCCGGGGCGGATGGTCGAGCCGGACGAGATCGTCGGCGCGGTGAACGACATCCTCCTCGACAACCCGCCCGCCGATCGCGGCGACAGCAACGAATAGGCGTTCCGGCGTGCGGATGCTCATCACAGCCGGCCCGACCCGCGAGTATTTCGATACGGTACGTTTCATATCGAACCCGTCTTCGGGGCGGATGGGGTACGCGGTGGCGGCGTCCGCGAAGCGCGAGGGTCACGACGTGACACTCGTTTCGGGTCCGGTGTCGCTGGACGCGCCGGTCGGTGTGGAGTTGATTCGTGTGGTGAGCGCGGCGGAGATGTTCGAGGCGAGTTGTCACGCGTTTGACACGTGCGACGCAGCCATCATGACGGCGGCGGTATGCGATTATCGCCCGGCGCGCCGGTTGGACCACAAGCTGCAAAAGCGATTCCAACCGCGGGCCATCAAGTTAGTGCCAACCCGTGACATCGCGGCGCATCTGGGCTCGATCAAGGAGGATCGGGTGGTGGTCGCCTTCGCGATGGAGGATCACGATCACCGGGCGCACGCCGAGGGGAAGTTGCGGCGGAAGAAGTGTGACGCAATCCTTCTGAACGGTCCGGAGAATGTCGGAAGCGATGACGCGACGGTGGCGATCCTGGAGTCGGGGGGCGAATGGTCGCGTCCGGTGTCGGGGAGCAAGACGCGGATCGCCCTGCGCGTCGTGCGGATGGTTGAGCGGCTGATCGACGTTCGTCGGTAGGCTGGGCTATTCATGCGACGGCGTTGATGGCGCGAAGCCTGTTGGCTGCAACACGGGGCGGCGCTGTGGCGAGCATTCACAGTGTCGTTCCGATCGGAGCGCGGGGACCGAGGAATCTTGCCGCGAATACCGCGATTCTTCCGATTCGCAGCAAGATCCCTCGCGGAACCTGTCCTGAGCGTAGTCGAAGGGCTCGGGATGACTCATGAATCATCGCGGTCAGGTCATCCGCCGAATCGCATCGCCGGACGTCTCGAATCGCGTTTTCGAGGTGCCTGGTGCCGGGGTTGAGCGGTTGCGTTTCCTTGGCTGTCTGTTGCGTGTGGGGGGCTGGGAGATCTTGAGATGTCGCGGTGTGCTTCCGGTGTCAAGGTCGGCGTTGGTATTGGACGCGGCGTGTTCTGACGTAACATTCGTTTTTGCATGAGGTTACGGAACTCCGGATCGAATGGCGTGGTCGGATGTTGAAGTGGGATCGGTTCGCGTGTTGGCGGGGGCGTGGCGGCGGCGGCGCGCACGTGTGGATTGTGAGAAACGCCGCGCGAGTGCCCTCTGGGATGTTCCGCATCTTTACCAATAGTTCAAGCTTTCTGCGCCGAAGCGCCGATAGCGTCGAAACAGGCTGCCTTGAGGGACCGACGTGCAGCCTGCGGGTGAATCCGGATATCGGTCGGCCAGTGAGCACCTAGCGAGTTTTTCGTAAATTTGGTGTTGACGGGCCTTTGGCAGGACCTACAATTCGCCCGCATTGGAAGCGTCTTTCTCCCTTCGCTTTACGGAGTTGGGGGGGGGGGCGCGAGATTGCAAGGAGGCGTGTCGTTTCTGAGCTGGCGCGTATTCAGGACGACGGTTGCCACCACCTCCACGCTATGGCTGCGATCGGACTCGTAGGGAATGGGAGCATCGCTTTGTCGGTGCGGCGCGGTTAGACGAGTTCTAAGTGGATTGACGGCTCTGGAAACCAATGGAATGACATGTTGTCCGGTTTCGACGCTGTTTGCGTCGAGGCTGGCTCATTTGGATTTTTTTTGAGGATTAGTCCGAGAAACGGCGTGTGGCGTTTTGTCACGGACACGCGAAGGATTTCACTGGAGGTCTATAAATGCTAGGTAGAACGATTGTTGGAGCGAGGTTCCGTGGCACAAGGTCGCGGAGTCTCCTGAATGTGTGTGCGGCGCTGTCACTGGTGTCTACACTGGTGCTGGTGGCAGGTTGCCCCATGTGTACGGACAACGCTGCGTGTCCGGAGGCAACGCCGATTTGTGCGAACGCGGGCGCGTTCAACGCATCGTGCGTGGAATGCGAGACCGATGCGGACTGCGCGACGGGCGTTTGCGTTGGGAACGCATGCGTGGCGTGCGCGGCGGACGGCGATTGCGATGACGGCGACGCCTGCACGACGGATGCGTGCACGGATAATGCTTGCAGCAACACCGCCATCGTTTGCGGTGCTGACGAGATCTGCACCGATGGCGATTGTGTTGCGGTCGAGTGCGAGACGGATGACGACTGCACGGGTGGCACGCTGTGTGCGCCGGAAGCTTGCACTGGCGGGCTGTGCGTCGATGGTGACGATCCCTGTCCGGGTCAGATTTGCGTCGAGGACGACGGTAGCTGCATCGACTGCGAGACGGACGATGACTGCGGCGTTGACGAGACCTGCGACCCGACGACCAACACCTGCCTTACGCTTGGCTGTGCGACGGACGACGACTGCGATGCGGGTACGCTTTGCGACGTCGGCAGCGGTGAGTGCGTCGCGTGCTTGACGAACGCGGATTGCGCCGATGGCGAGGTCTGCAGTGGTAACGCGTGCGAAGCCGGTACGGTCTGCGCGACCGACGCCGATTGCGACGACGACCTGTTCTGCAACGGTGAAGAGACCTGTGGTGCGGACTTGCTTTGTGCCGACGGCGCGGCGCCGGATTGCGGTGCGGGGACCTGCGATGAGGGTACGCAGTCGTGCTTGAATACGGGCGAACCGTTCACGTTCACGACCAGCATCGATTCGCTCGTCGGGACGGAAGCGGACGATACGTTCACGGGCGTCGCTCAGGTGACGAACGGGACGTTCTCGGCGGGTGACTCAGCCAACGGTGGCGCGGGCATCGACGTGCTGAAGGTGTTCCTCGTCGACACGAACCTGACGGCTGGCACGACGGTCAGCAACGTCGAGACCATCCAGGCGCAGAACACGACGGCCACGGCGCGGACGTTCAGCGTTACGGGCTGGACGAACTACGACAGCCTGACCAGCCTGAGCAGCCTCGGTCCG
>JAJDDS010000003.1 GCA_029260195.1 Phycisphaerae bacterium | reverse complement strand
CCATCGCGCGGGTGGCAAATCCGACGCCGAGGTTCAGTTCCTCTTGCAAGTAGATCGTCAGGAATGGCGCAAGGAATGCGCCGGCGCGATTGATTAACGCGCCGACACACAGAATATGTACCGTTCGCGACAGACGGAAGTATCGTTTCCACATACATGACCCAGCGCGTGTCGGGTGCGTTCGGGCGACCGACCAGGGGATCGGCCGCTACAGTTTCGGAGTTGCGCCGCGGACGTTCAGCGGATCCACCGCATGCGGCCGACGTTCGGGATGATCCCGTGTTCTCCGAGCACGGGTAGCCAGTCCGGTCGGAGTCCGCTGGGCCAGTAGACGAAGAACGCCCTGCCAACGAGTTGGTCTTTGGGAACGGTGCCAAGCTGAAAATCTTCGCCGCGATTAACGAGGTGGGTACCCGGAGTGTCCCACAGACGCGAGTCCTTGCTGGCGGGACTGTTGTCGCCCAGCATAAAGTACTCGTCCTCGCGCATGAGGATCGGGTTGCCCGCCGTGCCCCACCCGCGACCCGCCCACGAAGCGATCTTCGTACGACCGAACGTCGGCGAAGTGTAATACCCGTCTCGAAAGAGCACGACGTGCAACAGGTCGAGTTCGATGTCGATGGCTGAGATGTACGGTGGGCGCGCGATGCGGTGTCGGGGTTGGCGCAGCGCGGCGATGTCGGGGGCGAACTGCTCGGGCGTCGTAGCCAGGATCTCGTCACCGTCGATGATTGCGGATGCGCGGTAGTCGACGATCTGAAACACGATGTCCATTGGCCGGCCAACCTCGAAGGCGGGGATGATCGTCTCGGCGAGGGTTTGGCCGTCCGTCCGTGGTGCAGTTCTGGAGAGCGTGGTGCGGCCGTCGGCGTGCAGGCGCAAATGGAACTCAGTGTCGGGCTTGGCGATAGTGAACTCGATGTGCCCGTCACCGCCCTTTGGGTGGAGGACGGTTTCGAGCCTAACGTCGGAGACGTTGTTCCACTCGGTGGGATCGACGTTCATGTTGTAGGCGCATTGATCGACGATGCGTTTCCCGGTGAACCGGATGTCCGCCTGTCCGCCGGTGATCCCCAAGCGGCGGTTGGCGGAAGACCAGCCATCGCCGACGCGTGGCGTTGCGGGAGTCCATCGCGGCTGATCGGAGTCGGGTTCGCGCGGTGGGTAGTCGTGGTCGTACACCACCTGCCACAGCGACTGTTGGGCGTCGGGGGTCTTGGATCGGATGTGGAGTTTCTCGGCGAGTTCGTCGAGCAGCCACTTCGGCGCGCCGGATCTCAGTTGATTGAACTCATCGCGCGTTACCGATTGTCCGGAGCGCTGTTTGAACTTGATCCGACGGGTGACATCGAGAGCGGCGACGGCGCGGTCAGAGAGCTCGGTGACGTCAGCCGTGTAAACGTCGCCGTCGATGATCTCGAGCACCTCGTTCGGTAGTCCGACCAGCCGCTTGATGAAGTTCTCGTCGGCTTTGGCGGGGTTCTTGAAGACGGTGACGTCCCAGCGCTTCGGCCCGAGCAGATCGGATCCGAAATCGAGAGGCCATTTGAAGACCAGGATGCGGTCGCCGGCTTCGGCGTTGCTATTGCCGTATCGGCTGGCGCGCGTTCCGGCGCCCTCGCCGTCGTGGATGGACAGTCCCGCGTTGACGTGGTTGCAGTTTTGACACAGCACGCGACTCCCCGGGCCGTAGCGGCCTTTGCGTGTGGAGGTGTCGGTGAGCCCGTAGACGTTTTCCCAGCCGCAGTCCTCGCAGACGATGGCTCCGTGATTTCCGTAGAGTGTGGCAGCCATGGAGCCGGTGGGGATGACGAATGCTTCTATGATGAAGGTCCGGAAGACGAAAGCGAGGATGAAAGCGACGACGATGGACTCGCTGGTTTCTTTGAAACCGTCGCCGGTCGTGTGGGCGGAGGCGGTCGTGGCGGCGTCTTCCTGACGGCGTGATCGTGTGGCGGGTTCCGAGTTCATGATTCGTTATAGCCATTCCTTGGCGCCGGTGCGAAGGTGCGGGCGCGGAGGGCGACAGTAGCGGTCAGCCTCGCACGCCGTCAAGTCAGCCCCTGGGGTCCACCGAGTGTTCATCGGCGATCCGGCGGTTCGGCTCAATGGATCGTGCAGCGTAACTCATGTTGTCCCAATAGTTTATGGTTGTTTGGGTCATCGTTGGGTTCGTTTGGCGCCGGCGCGTTGGGGACTCTACTCCGCGGATCGTTGGTCAGCGTGTGGATCGACTGCCACGTCCCACATTTAGATAACGCGCGGAGTGATCTGTGATTCGGTTCCCAATTGGAGATCACCCCCGTGGCGGGCGGGAAATCACGATATCCGAGGCGGGGCGCTCAGGAGCGCCGCGCCCGCTCGCGCTGGGGCGTAGTTCTCAATGGAAAACTGCGGTTCGGTGAAGGGTGAACGGACACTTGGTATGAGTGGACAAGATACTCAGGAGGTTTGCGAGCGAGTTGGCAAGGACTCCGCGAACGTACTCATTCTCTTATATTCGGAAGGCCCTTTCAATCGCC
>JAJDDS010000200.1 GCA_029260195.1 Phycisphaerae bacterium | reverse complement strand
TTGCGACCAACCCCTCGATCATCGGCCTGTCCGACTGAATGTGGATCCCGCGTTTGATGGTGACGTCCAGGACGATGTCGAAAGTCGCCCCCGGCGCCAGGGTTCCTTCGCCCAGCGATGGTGTGAGCGTGACGTACTTTGCCTTCTCGCGCGAGACTGGAAGCTTGCGCCTTGCCCGGCTGAAGACTTTTTCGTTGGCGGGCTGGACCCCGTCGGTACCGGCAGCCATTGGCAGCGACAGCGAGACGGATTGCCGTTCGTTGAGACACTTCTCCGCGCACACCAACCATTTCAGATCCGCCGCCATCGTGACCATGCCACCAGCGAGTTTCGCCGGAGGCGTGATGGTCGCCAGGAGCACCGGATCACCTTCCAGCAAGTTGGTGGCGATCCCGCTCTGCGTTTTGCGTTTGGGAATCGGGAACCGAAGGTCACCCGCTTGAAATCCTTCCGGGAGCCGCCAAATGGCCACGGGCGGAAGGCCCGCATCGCCGGCGTTCTTCCAGTAGAGATGCCATTTCTTCTTGACCGTGAATGTGAGCGCCACTTCGAACGGCGTGCCCGGCGCGATCGCGTCCACCGACGGTAGCATCTCGACCTGAGCTTTGTTCCCCGCAAGCGCGGCCCCGCACATCCCGAACGTCACCAACCCAAGCACCAGTACCGCCCGGCGGTCGGTTGCCTTAAAATCCACCTGTCTCATCGAATTCGCTACTCCAGATCGTCGTTACGCACGCTGCCCGCGCCGGGCGGGGCGAACCAGTTTCTACGGGATACAACCAGGCTGAGCCCGCCTTTTCGGCGATGATTTTGTAAACTTTCGTCGCCCCAAACGCGACAACCGCAATCCTACCAAAATACACCGCATCGCCCCACAGCCTCAATAATGGCGACGTCCGGTTTTGGTGGTAGCGCAGACGCCCCGAACTGACGTTCTGAGATTGGAACGGCGCCAGATTAAAGACATGCTGTACGGTTGACGCCGATGTGCGACCGGCTATAGTGACGTCGGTTATGTGCGCCGCGCGACGGATTGTCGCTCGAGCGCATGGTCAATTGGATTCAGGAACGGAACATCGCCAGCCTGTTCGTTGGTCGACGCCGGTCGACGGAATTGGTTGGGGTTGCCGAAGGAGATGTTTGCCGCTGTCCCGCGTCACGGTGGGGCGTCCCCGGTTGTGGTTTCCAACATGTGGCTCGACATCGGTCGATTGTGTGACATTCGCGCTCGGCGCTCGCGATCAAGGAGCGCTGGCCGACGCCAAGAGCCAGGACGATATTGCGACGAGGCTCGGAGAGGCTATTCTTTTTGCGTCATGCGTTCATGTAACGTGGTCATCAAGAGACACTGATGGATCAAAACGGCGGGTGCCGGATGGCGCCGTCGTTTGTTCCGCCTGCCCAAGCCCCAACGCCGTCCCGTGGTTCTCGCTTGCGAGCCAAGGCGACCTGTACCGTCGCCGTGCCCATCCTCGGCGCGTGACGTGCCCCCAGCGGCGACTTCCGATTCCGTTCATCCGAGCGCGCCCGGACCCAGTCCGCGGTTCCGCGCCCGCCTTCCGTTCATACGGAGCGGGTGCGAGGGAATACCGTGCGGCGGGCTGCGGTCGTTCGTGAAATGAAGGAGTCACCCAGGATATGGACATCAACCTACTTATGCAGAGCACGGATGCGAGCGCAGGTGAATTCTACTATGGGCTCATCGGCATCGGGGTCGGCGGGTCGATGGTCGCACTCTTCTATTGGGTCGGCGGATTGTCCAGAATCGCCGCCGGCCAGCGCGAATCCGAGCACATCATGGAAGAGGCTCGTCTCACCGCCGAGAAAATCACCAAGACCGCCGAGCTCGACTCACTCGCCGCCCGCGATCGAGCTATTGCAGAGTTCAAGACGGAGACAGCCGCGACGCGAGACGAGCTCAAGAGCATTGAGAAACGTCTCACGAAACGCGAGGACAATCTCGACCAGAAGCTCGACACGCTTACGACCAAGGAGAAACACCTCGATAGGACCGAGCGGAAACTCCAAGAGAGCATTGGACGCGTCGAGGACCGCGATCGCAAAAGCCAGGAGTTGCTCGGGCAGCGCGAAGCGGAGCTTTCCCGTATCTCCGGCCTCTCACGGGATGAGGGTCGCGCGGAGCTGCTCGCCGCGCTCGAACGCGATCTCACCATCGAGTCCGGACAGCTCATCAACAAGATGCTCGGCGAGGCACGCGAGAACGCCGAAGCTCAGGCTCGAGAGATCACACTCATCGCGATTCAACGCTTCGCAGCCGATCACACCAGTGAAGGGACAGTGTCAACCGTTGGCATTCCCTCGGACGACATGAAGGGCCGCGTCATCGGACGCGAAGGACGCAACATCCGTGCCTTCGAGAAGGCCACCGGCGTCGACGTCATCGTCGATGACACGCCCGGCGTCGTCGTCGTCAGCTCTTTCGATCCCGTGCGCCGCGAGATCGCCAGACTCACCCTCAACAAGCTGATCCAGGACGGCAGGATCCATCCCGGACGCATCGAGGAAGTCGCCGATCTAACGCGCAAAGAAGTCGAGAAGAACATCACCGAGACCGGAAAGGCTGCCGCGCTGGAAGCCAACGTCCCCGGGCTTCATCGAAAGATCGTTGACCTGCTAGGCCGACTCCACTACCGCACCAGCTACGGGCAAAACGTCCTGCGCCACAGCGTCGAGGTGGCTTACCTCTGCCAGATCATCGCCGACGAACTCGGGTTTGACGGGCGACTCGCGCGTCGTTGCGGCCTGCTCCACGACATCGGAAAAGCCGTCGACCACGAAGTTGAGGGCGGGCACCCCCAAATCGGAGCTGACATCTGCAGAAGACTCAACGAAGGCCCCGAAGTGCTCAACGCCATCGCAGGGCATCACGGGGACATCGAATCGACCAGCCCCTACACGCCGCTGGTGATGGCCGCAGACGCCATCAGTGCCGCGAGGCCCGGCGGCAGACGCGAGTCGCTCGAACGCTATGTGCAACGCCTTGAAGCGCTCGAGGGCATCGCCACCGGACAGAAAGGCGTCAAGCAGGCCTACGCTATACAAGCCGGACGTGAGCTCCGCGTCATCGTCGACGCCGGGAGGGTGGACGACGCGTCGTCGGCCAGAATCGCCCGCGACATCGCCAAGCAGGTCGAGACCGAAATGACCTATCCGGGTGAGGTCAAGGTCACCGTTCTCCGCGAGATGCGCGCCGTGGAATACGCCAGATAGAACCGCCGCTGACGCTCGCAGGACAGGCTTATGGAAACAACACTTCTCTGCGCGGGGGACGTGGTCGGCTCCCCAGGTCGAAAGATCCTCTCAGCCGCGCTCCCGAAAATCTCGGCTGAGAAGAACATCGACTGCAACATTGTGAATGTGGAGAACGCCGCCGCCGGGTCCGGTCTGACACCGGTGCTCTACGACAAGTTCATCAACGCTGGTGTCGAACTCATGACCCTCGGCGACCACGTCTACCGACGGCGCGACATCATCAAAACCCTCGAAACCTCGGACCGCATCGTCCGGCCAGCCAACCTGCCGCCGGGGGCTCCCGGACGCGAGTTTGCCATCTGGGAAACCCGCGACGGCGCCCGCGTGGCTGTCTTCACGGTCGTCGGACGGCTCTTCGTCCGACTTTCCGTTGATTGCCCATTCCGCGCCGCGGACCGAGTGCTGTCCGCCATTGGCGACAAGGCGGACATCATCGTTGTAGACGTGCACGCCGAAGCCACCTCCGAGAAGATCGCGCTTGGATGGTATCTCGACGGCCGCGTCAGTGTTGTTTTCGGGACGCACACGCACGTACCGACAGCCGACCAGCGCATTCTGCCGAAAGGGACGGCTTACATCACCGACTTGGGCATGACCGGCCCGTACGATTCCGTCCTCGGACGCATGAAGGATCGTGTCATTTCAGCCATGACCACTTCCGTTCCAACTCCTTTCGATGTGGCTGACGATGACGCGAGATTGTGCGGCATTATCGTGAAGGTCGACCGCGCCACCGGAAAAGCCACCGCCATCCAACGCGTCCGCGTCGACGAAAACCTCGAAATTCA
>JAJDDS010000199.1 GCA_029260195.1 Phycisphaerae bacterium | reverse complement strand
CCGGCGACATGGCAGCCGCAGCCGCCACACCGAGCGCGGCCGTGGCGAGAATCGATCCACAGTAGCTTTCGTACAGGTCCGCTCCCATGCCCGCGACGTCGCCGACGTTGTCACCGACGTTGTCCGCGATGGTGGCTGGGTTACGGGCGTCATCCTCGGGGATGCCAGCCTCGACCTTACCGACCAAGTCCGCTCCGACGTCGGCTGCCTTGGTGTAGATACCACCGCCGACACGAGCGAAGAGCGCCTGGGAGCTGGCTCCCATGCCGAATGTCAGCATGACGACGGTCACCTCGGACAAGCTCATGTGAAATCCGTCGAACATCGACGGCAGGATTTTGGTGAGGAGAAGGAACCATGCGGCGATGTCCAGGAGGCCGAAGCCCACGACGACCAGTCCCATGACCGCTCCGGCGCGGAACGCGACGACGAGTCCCTTGTTCAACGAATCGCGCGCTCCGGCGGCTGTCCGGTGTGCGGCGTTGGTGGCGGTCTTCATGCCCAGGTAGCCGCAGAGTCCGCTGAAGAACCCGCCGGTGAGAAACGCGACAAACACGATCTCGTGTTGCACGTGGAAGACGAAGGCCATGACGGCGAGTAAGGCTGAGACGGCGATGAAGAAGATGAACACCACCTTGTACTGCTGTCGCAGGTAGGCCAGCGCGCCGTCCCGTACGTAGGCAGCCACCTCGATCATGTCCTGATCGCCCTCGTCGGCGGACATCATGCTCTTGTAAAACACCACCGCGAAGATCAGCGCGATGACCGAGCCGATGGGTGCGGACCACCAGATCGTCGGGATGTTGATGACGCCGCCGGCGACGGCTTCAGCCGTCTCTTGTGCGACCGCGAAGTCACACGCGAAGGCGCCGAAGACGAACGCGATGATCGCCATCAGGGTCTTGGTCGAAAGTCGTGGGGCGGACAAATCTAGTCTCCTCATTGGATCATCCTCTCGAATCAAGCGGATGGAAGTTGGTTCCGCGTCGGCAAGGGCGGGGTCCGCCCTTTGTGAAAATTGTTACGTGGACGAAAGTTACGGTCGATTCACCCGGTCGCGGTCGCGCCACAACCCGGCCGGTCCCCGCCGCCGGCGACAAACCGCACGGCAGGCTCGACTTCGCAGCGGAGGACTATAGCAAATGTCGCAGGCAAGTCCACCCTTTCCGCCGCTCGTATTGCGTCCCGCCGAGGTCACGAGTACGGTGCTTGGTGGCCCCCGGCGGAGGCGTCGGGTTGCGGGGTCCGGTGCCCCGCTGAGAAGCGAGACCCGCTGGAATGAGGTTCTCACCATCAAGACGACCCCGTCATCCAGAAGCGTCGAGCACGTCAAGCTCCGCGAGTTGATCCGCGATATCCCCGATTTCCCGAAACCGGGCATCCTTTACAAGGATATCACGCCGCTGCTTCGCGATGCAGCCGGCCTCTCGTTGGCGATCGAGTACCTGACCCAGCCATTCCTCCGGGAGGGCATTGAAGCGGTCACGGGGGCGGAATCCCGCGGATTCATCTTCGCATCCGCCGTTGCCCGGAATCTGTCCGCCGGTTTTGTGCCCATCCGAAAGCCGGGCCGGCTGCCGCACGAGGTCGTGTCACGGGAATATGAACTCGAGTATGGGACGGACAAGCTCGAATTGCACGCCGACGCCATCAGCGAGGGTGATCGCGTCCTACTGGTCGACGATTTGCTGGCCACCGGCGGGACCATGTCGGCATGTATCGAACTCGTGAGGTCGCTCGGTGGAACCGTGGTCGGGGCGGCGTTTCTGATAGAACTTGACAGTCTCGGCGGGCGGAAGAAGCTCGGCGACGTGCCCATCCATACCATACTCCACTATTAGGAGTGACCCGCGAATTCCGATATGCATGTAGCGCTACCCCTTGTGGATGGCGTCGCGTGGAGCGGAAGTTTGTTTCGCAGTTCGCCACCCACAATGGGTGGCGCTACATCGATCCACTATTCGACATCCGCCCGTGAACCGCGTTGGACTCATCAAGACCTGTCTCGTTTGCATCGCCGCCGCATTGGCGGCTGCGCTGATCTGGGGGCCGGCGTGGATCACGCCCGACGAGGTTCCACTGCACCAGACCGAGGCTGCGCAGCGGACGCTCGCGGTTTTCGTCCTCTGTGTCGCTCTTTGGTTCACGAATTACATTCCCCTGGCTGCCACGGGACTGCTGGCGATCGCGCTGCTGCCCGCACTGAAGGTGATGTCCAGCAAGGACGCCTTCGCACTGTTTGGGAACACGGCTGTGTTCTTCATGCTGGGCGTCTTCCTGCTGGCAGCCGCCATGATCTCGACGGGTCTATCCAAACGCCTGACGCTGATCTTCCTGCAGCGGTTCGACCGGTCGCCGCGACAACTCGTGACCGGAATCTTGCTGACCTCCGCGTTCCTGGCGCTGCTCATGCCCGAACACGCGGTAGCCGCCATGATCTTCCCGATCCTGGTCGAGATCACCGAGACGCTGAACCTGAAGAAGCGACAATCGGAGTACGCCAAGATGCTGTTCCTGGCGCTGGCGTGGGGATCCATCATCGGCGGTGTGGGGACGTTTCTGGGTGGCGCTCGGGCGCCGCTGGCGCTGGGGATGCTTGCGGAATACAGCGACCAGCGGATCACCTTCGTGCAGTGGATGGCGGCTGCGGCGCCGATCGTCGTCGCCAT
>JAJDDS010000198.1 GCA_029260195.1 Phycisphaerae bacterium | reverse complement strand
TCCGTGCAGGTATCGACACGAAGCGTCGCTGTCCGCGAACTGGAGAACGTGAGCGTCGCAATCGCCGTGACGTCGCAGCCTCTCGGCTCTGTTAAGGGGTGTGGATGTGCGGGCTCTGCGACCGCGCGCCAACGGAACGCCATATCGGTTGATCGTTTAACAACCCACCGGTCCATGCCGTCGTATGGACACGAACAATAACCAATCCGCCGTGTGCGGGCATTGCCGTCGTTCGCTTGACCTTGGCGTTGATGCGATCGCGCTCGATGATGGTGTCGTCGGTCCGCGCGGCTTCGTATCACTCGGAGCGCGAAGGTTTTTTTGCGATGAGGACTGCCTGCGGCGACACGTGAGCGATGAAGACGTGCCGCAGTTGCCGCGCCGGGTCCCGTAGATGTCCACGAAGAATCGCGACGCGTTGTCGCCGGACGAAATCTACTGCCTCGACGCCCAGGAGGGGCTCAAACGACTTCCCGACGCCACGGTTGATTGCGTGGTGACCTCACCACCCTACTGGGCAACGCGGGACTACGATCTACCCATGAGTTCCTGGCCGGACGGCTCGCGGAGCGCCCTGGGCTTGGAAACGAACTTCGAGGATTACATCGAACACCTCTGTGGTGTTTTTGACGAGATCCGGCGCGTCCTGAAACCCACCGGAACGGTCTGGGTGAATCTGGGCGACACCTACCACAACGCCACAAAATGGACGCGCCTGGACGAATCGCCACAGACCATCGCTGGCGGAAACAACCGGGGATTCAAAACCGGTCGCCGAATGGACCAAGGTCTTCCGGAAAAGTGCCTCACCTTGGTTCCGGGCCGTTTCGCGATCGAGATGATCCGGCGCGGGTGGATTCTCAGGAACGATATCGTCTGGCACAAGCCCAATCACATGCCCTCCAGCGTGAAGGATCGCCTGACGTGTTCATGGGAGCACCTGTTTCTGTTCGTGAAGGGACCGAAGTACTACTTCGATCTGGACGCGGTTCGCGTTCCCCACCGAAGCGTCGGGGCGAAACTCGTGCGTCCGGGCAAGCACGCCCGAAAGCGGCCGAGCCCGCACATCATCGGCGTGCGCCAATGTCCCAATCTCGGTGACCCGCAAGCCGCCCACCCGTTGGGGAAGAATCCCGCCGACTACTGGTCGATGTCCTCGGAGACGCGCACGTTGGGGGCGGTCATCGGCGAGCGCGGTGCGGTCAAGGTGCCCGGCGGCGCCGGATGGACCGGCCACATGCCAGGAGGCATGGCGAGAATCGTACGGGAGTTGGACCCGCGCTGGCTCTCCCCGAACGGAAAGAACCCGTCGGACGTCTGGCCGATCGGCACGCAACCGTCGAGCCTGGGCCACTTCGCGATGTTTCCTGAGAAACTGGTGGAGCGGCCGATCCTCGCGGGCTGCCCGGCCAAAGTTTGCAAGCGCTGCGGAACGCCCAGATTGACCCGTCGCGTTTTCCGATATCCCGAACCAGCGCGTGACTCACTCAAGACCGGCGATGTCCCCGCAAGAACGGCCAAAGAATCCGTACGGATGATCCTGGGGTGTAAGTGCAAACACGGATTCGAGCCTGGCATCGTCCTGGATCCCTTCATGGGCACCGGGACGACAGCGGTGGTCGCCAAGAAACTCGGGCGTCGATTCATCGGCTTCGAGCTCAGCGCTCAATACGTGAAGGTGGCGCGCAAACGATTGGAACACACCGAATTCGGGTCGTGCTTGAAGAAGGCGCCGCCGCTGGGGACCGCTGATTGATGGCAAACGATCTGGGGGACAGACCCTCACGACTTACGGGGTATCTCAGCTGACCAGACTTCCAGACAGGCACAAGGTAGCCAACAACAGCCCGCCACCAAACGCGCTCCCCGCTACGTAGCTCCAGAACGGGACTCGGAGAGCACCTGCCACATATCCCACAACATCGTACAGGGGATGTGGAACTCCCTGCAAGAGAGCGAACGCAACGAATGTCCCACGGCTTGATACCAGCTGCTGGACGACAGATTGCCGTGGTCGTGCCACCCAGTGCCCCAGCGCTCCGCTACCGCTTCGTCCAAGCAAGTACTTGACGCCCGACGCAACAAGACCAGCGGAATAAGCGATCACGAATGTCTCGCCCGGACCTCTGACCGTCAGCGACGCCGCAAGCATGGGCGTTGTCGGGGAAACCGGGAGGGTCAGCAACACGAAAAACGCGATCCAAAAAAACACAACGGCTGGACCAGCCTCCAAAGTGGCTAAAACTTCACGAAACACGCCACTTTGCGCGAGCTCGCGCCGGACCGCTACCGCGATTACGGAAACCACCGTGAACAGAGCAATGGCAACGACCCCATGCAGAAGTACGCTTCTTGAGTTGTCAAGGCGGAAGTTCATCTGGGTGTCAATCTCCCATCTCAAATCCGCTCAGCGCTACTTGAGCCGCTCGCGCTATCTCGTTGCATGGCCCGGTCAGGCCTGCTTCGTCAACGGCGATGAGCTCTCGGAGGCTGTGGGGTGGATTCTCCCATGCCTCCGAACCGTCGTTGGAGCGTTGCACTCATTATTCCTGTTATCACGACCACTGCGGTGACAACGACAAAGTCCTGAAAGAGTCGAGGTGTGATAGTCATACAGTGGATCTTCTCGTCGCTCGGGTCCCAGAAATAGAGAGAATTGACAATGTACGCTGCCAAAGTCAGTGCTCCGACATAGAACTTTGTCCACGCCTTCCCCGCCACGTATATACTCAGCGAGGCGGA
>JAJDDS010000197.1 GCA_029260195.1 Phycisphaerae bacterium | reverse complement strand
GCGGTGTAAGCGCGAATACCCCCACGCCGGCCGGATCCTCGCTGCGCTCCACTGCATCCTCCCAACCGGACGCACCCAGATCGAGCAGCTTCGAGAAGTCCTCGATGCCGCTTCCACTGTCCGTGACGGTTACTTGCCCGTCCTTGTTCGTGATCTCCACTTTCGTGGCGCCCGCTCTGCGGGCATTCTGCAGAATCTCGATAATCCTGCCTTGCAACGAGCCGGTGAACAGCCGGTCCGCCTTGGTCAACAATCGTTGGTTTACCGTTGCACAGATAGTTTCCATTTCAAAACGCCTCCAATCATGGTGAGACACCATGTCAATCAACGCATCGTGTCGCACGATCCTGACCCGCCGCCGCGCACGCGCGCAGCGATGTCTTTTCGGGCCAAAGGATTTCGAATCATCCGGCTTTGGGTTGTTGTGAAGGGTGATGGACGTGATTACGGCGGACGCCGAGATCAGACTTGCTGCGACACGTGCTCCGAATCGAGGAATCGGAGCATCCCTTCTTCATACTCCACCTCGCGCCCGATCCAATCGGTGCCTTCGCAACCCACGATCGCCCAGACGCAGCCGTTGTCGATGATGAAACAGCCTGGAGCTTCACCCTCGACAACTACTTCCATACATCCGCCGCACTGATTGACCGATACGATGGTTCCGTTCCGGTAATTCACGATTCACCTCCACTCTGCGCGGCCGGCGATAGCGCGGCCTCGGCCGAAACGTCTGCGCACCAATCGTGGAGGGCGCTGGCCAGTTCGGGGGCGCGCTCCTTGACCAATTCGATCAGCCTGGCGAGGAAGCTGTGGTAGTTGACGTCTTCCAGGTCCTCCATGAGTTGGCGGATTTCGATCGGACTCCATTGCTGAGGCGAGACCGTGTAGGCCTCCCATTCGTCTTTGAGCGCTTCAGTCGCAAGCCATTCGTCGTCGAACGCCTCACCATCACGCTGCCGATAAGCATCGCGATAGATGCTGCGGGCGGTTGCGCCGCCGAGCATGTGCCCGGCGAACTGGTCCGCGAGCCACATGATGCAGCCTTCGGACGTCTCGCCGTCTTCCTCCCACTCGTACGAGGATCCGTCCTCGCGTTTTCCCTGATGGACAATCGGTGGGTCGCAGCGCCACACGAAGTGCCACCCCATGCCCAATCGGTGCGGCTGAACATCCGTTCGCCGCGGGTCTCGAATCTGTTTCGTTTCCATGGTTACCTCCATCTGGCCGCGTGTTGTTTCATATCAACGCGCACCAGACGCGGTCCGGCTGGTGTCGCGTTGGTTACGTGTCGCGAGACCACGATGGCCCCGCTCGTCGAGAGTGTGTCTTCAGAAAGTGGATAGAGAATCAGCTACTTGGATCTCGGGCTGGCGTGGTGCCAATCCCTGTTTCTCGTCGTGGATCTACTTCGCGATGGCCCTGGACGTTGCGTCCCGGCGCTGTCACGTGAAGATCCTCGGGCGAGGTCCAGATGGAGAGCTCACCCACGCACTAAAGAGTGCTTTTGTGAGGATTAGTGAGTAGTGAATGGGGTGGAGTTTATAAGAGTTGCGATTCCACGCACGACGAGTATGGGCACCTGACCGAGCAGTCGCGGTGCGCCGGAAGGACCGGCCTGTCGCGCAAGCGCCCCACCCGCCCGGAGGCGACGGATGGGGCGCCGTGAGATTCGGGGCGTCTTGTCGTCTATTCGCTGCACGCAGGTCCCGTGAATCGAATCTGGAATTCGGCGAAGTCGCGCAGATCGACGTCGCAGTCACCATCGAAGTCACCGAGCAGGCTACCGTCCGGCTCAACGTGATCGCTGGGTGGCGTATAGTCGCACACGTCGTCCTCATTCGACACGCCATCATCGTCGATGTCGGGGTCGCAGTCGTTGATCAGGCCATCGCCGTCGCAATCTGATTCGCAGCCATCGGGAACACCGTTGAGGTTGCAGTCGCCGCAGGCCGGATCGCCGTCGCAAGTCGCGATTTCCAGACCATTGCAAATCCCGTCCCCGTCGCAATCGAGTGCTGGCGCCACATTGAATACGTACGCCGCTCCTGCGTCGATGCCGTTAAAATTGTCATCGGTATGCGCCCCGATGACCCCGGTCGTCCCAGCCAGTCCGACCGCATTGAAGTGGGCACCGGCTTGGCCGTCTGATGGGAGGATCTTGGCGGTCTCGGTCATGTCCGTCCAACCGCCGGATGGCTTCTGAAAGACGTACGCACAACCGGAGTCTGCCCCACTGTCGTCTTGACGTGGAGCTCCAGCCAGGATTGTATCGCCGTACATGCTCACGCCGCTCCCAAAAAAGTCCATCGCTGCGCCGTCGGACGGTGTGAGCTTGGCCGTTTCAGTCAAATTCTCCCAGCCCGTCAAAGGCTTCACGAACACGTAGGCCGACCCGGAGCGGACGCCAGCGACATCGTCCTGCAGCGCCCCAGCGACTACCGTATCATTATAAACACTCACCGAGGTGCCCAGCTCTCCGTCGCTTACGGGAACTGAGGCGCTGAGCTTAGCTTCCTCGACCCACACAGCTTCCTCGTAGGTGAAGACGTAGACGTGGCCGGGGTTTGGTGGGTTTTGAATCGCTCCCACGGCCAGAGTTGTCCCGTCGAGGATCACCGAATAACCAAACTGGTCGCCTGCCTGCCCATCGGAGGCGGTCAGCTTGGCAGTCTCACACGTGTCCGTCCAGCCCTCAGCAGGCATTTCGTAGATGTAGACCGAGCCTGACTCGCCCCCGTCATCGTCGTCGTAGAATGCGCCGACGGCGATAGTCTCTCCGGTGGTTGCCACCGCGTTATAGCTGAAATG
>JAJDDS010000196.1 GCA_029260195.1 Phycisphaerae bacterium | reverse complement strand
GATCGTGCCGCTGCTGGTGGCGACACTCGGTCTGATGAGTCTGATTCAGGCGCCCAAGGATCAGTGGTATCTTGGCTACGTCTGCTTGGTGCCTTGGCTCATTGTCATCGGCGGGACCGCGACCGCGCGTCGGGTGTACGTGACGGCGTGGTTACTCGGATTCGCGTTCTTCCTCATCAACGTTCGGTGGATCGAGGGTTCGACCGGCGCGGGTTACGTGGTGCTGTCCGCGTACCTCGCCTGTTATTTTCCGTTGGTTGCCTGGCCGATCCGGCACGCCGTCCGGCGACGGCGATTGTCCCTGTCCATCGCCGTGCCGATCGTGTGGGTCGGTGTCGAGTACCTCCGGACGCTGGGATTGATCGGGTTTCCGTGGTTCTTCCTTGCGCACAGCCAATACAAAATCCTGCCGATGATTCAGATCAGCGATCTAGTCGGAGCGTACGGCGTGTCATTTGTGTTGGCTGCGGCCAACGGCGCTGTGGCGGACGTCTTGTTTGCGTGGATCGGACGTGGCGCGTCGTCCCTTCGTCAAAGCCAACGGCGCCGCGCGAGCGTAAGCGTGGTCCTGGCGATGTCGCTCATCGCCTTGACGCTGGCGTACGGTTGGTATCAGTTAGGCCGTGATACGATGTCTCCCGGACCGCGGATCGCGATCCTGCAACACGACTATCCCAACTACACCGATCCGGAGAAAGCCGCGGCGCAACCTCGATTCTACGAGAAGCAGCAGGCGTACTTCGAAATGATGGCTCGCGCGGAGGACGCCGCGCCGGATCTCTACCTGTTTCCCGAGACGGCGTGGTCGTATCTGCACCTGAACGACGAGTTTCTTGACGCGGACCCCGATGCGATCGATACGAAGTACCTTCGGTTCGCGCGGAGCTGGTCGGGGCGATTTCGGGATCTTTTGCGCGACTGGTGCGCCCGGACAGGGGCCTCCATCGTCATCGGGAGCGCGTCCATCACTCCGACACCGCTCGACCTTCGCGGTGACACGATTCTGCACAATTCGGCGTTCCATTTCCCGTCCGATGGTGGCGGCCCTGAGCGCCACGACAAGATTCACCCCGTGCTTCTGGGCGAGACCGTCCCGTTTCGCTACGGGCGCCTGCGTTTCCTGTACTTGTGGCTTAACAGCCTTTCCCCGTTCGGGCAGGGTGGGTTCGAGTATTCGCTGACCCCCGGTGACGACGTTCGAGTCTTCACGATGAAGACATCGGACGGGGCGTCCACACACAGGTTCGGCGTACCGATTTGCTATGAGGACGTCATGCCGTACGTTCCCCGGCGGTTCGTGTGGGACGGCGAGACCGGCGCCAAACGCGTCGACTTTTTGCTCAACATCAGCAACGACGGTTGGTTCCTCCACGGCGAGGAACTCCCACAGCATTTCGCCATTTGCACGTTCCGTGCGGTGGAGAACCGCGTTGGCATCGCCCGGACCGTCAACACCGGAGTCAGTGGCTTCATCGATTCGAACGGGCGCGCGTACGAAAAAATCGGCGTCGGCGAGACCGATTTCCGCGTCGCGCATGTGATGACCGACACGCGAAGAAGCTCGTATGGGCATGTGGGTGACCTGTTCGCGATCGCGTGCGCCGTGGTGGCCGGCTTGTTGGGTTTGGATTACGTGAGCATGCGGATGCGATCGGGCGAGATCGCATCCGTGGAGGCGGTGGTAACATGAAACGTCGACGGCTGTTGACACTGGCGGGCATGACGCTGCTTTCAGTGGCGGGTTGCATTACCGTTCCGAAGGCTCCCGATCCGAGCGAAGCTCGCGCGCTCCGGGACCGTGCCGTGGACGCCTTGAAGCGCGCCATACGGTTCGAGCACGCGGGGCAGGTGCGCGCGCTGGGGATCGAGGTCATGCAATCCCGACTCGGAGAGGCAAGCTTACCGTGGATTCGCAACGCGCTGCACGATCCCGAACCCGGCGTGCAATTCGCCGCCATACTCGGCGTAGGTACGCTTCAGGATCAGCGCTCCGCACACCGCATTTTGACCGTGCTCGATTCGGGCGACGAGAATCTGCGGGTGGCGGCGCTCTACGCGCTGCACCGCCTCGGCGACACGCGGCGCTCGGCTGAACTTCCGGCGCTTCTGCTCCGGGCGCCATCCGTGGACGTTCGGCGTAACGTGGCGATGGTGCTTGGTCTGCTTGGCGAATCAAAAGCCGTCAAACTCCTCGCCCGCGCGATGAAGGACGAGGACGACGTCGTACGACAACGAGCGCTCGAATCCATGGCGATGCTCGGGAGCGATGACGCCATCCGCCAGTTGACGTTTTCAGCCAGTTCGGGCCTTGGCTCGCAGCGTGTCTGGGCCATCACCACGCTCGATCAACTCGCCATGCCCTCTCTCGAAGACACATTCAGATACAAACTCGTCAAAGGGGAGTATCTGGACACGCGACTGGCAGCCGCGAGGGCGCTTGGTACTTTGAAGAACCAGGAGGGGCTTCGTCTCGCGCTCGCGTCGCTCGAATTCAATCGCCCGAAGCCGGGCATGACTCGGGATTCCGAGGAAGCTCAGATCCGCAGAGTTCGCCAGTTGGCGGCGAACGCCCTGGGGGCGATCGGCGATGCAAGGGCACTGCCGGCGCTGGAACGGCGGCTGATGGACCAAGCGGACCCATGGGTGCAGATTGCGGCGGCCGACGCCATTCTTGAGATCGTCGGAGTCGATCGCCTGGCCGCCGGCGCGTTCGGAGGAACGCTGAGAGGAGAGTAGCCGTGCGCTGGCTCACGTTTTCGGCGTTCGCCGTTGCCGCTTGGGTGGTGCAAACGACGCTCGCCCCTCGAGTGGCCATCGGAGAAGCGCGCCCCGACATCGTCCTCATCGCAGCCGTCTTCTTCGGACTCTATGCGACGCGTATCGACGCCTGCCTCGCTGGCTGGATCCTAGGACTCGGTGCCGACCTCATGAGCGTCGAACGACTCGGACTCATGGCGGCGGTCTGCTGCGTCACCGCGCTCGCGGTGAGCGCGATTCGTGATCTGGTCTTCCTCAAGAATCCAGCCACCCACTTCGTCGTCACATTCGCAGCCGGTTCGGTGGCATGGGGTGCGTTGGCTACCTACCGCGTCGCGGTGTACCCCGGTTCGGTTGGCGGATGGTGGTCCGGAGCCACCGAGGGCGCCGCTTCCACCCTCTACACCGCTGGCTGCGCCGTCCTGATCCACGGTGTCCTGCTGAGATTCAATCGGGCGTTTGGCTTGCACACCTCGCGGTACACGCACCGCGCGACGCTCACGGGGGGCGCACGT
>JAJDDS010000195.1 GCA_029260195.1 Phycisphaerae bacterium | reverse complement strand
GCGAAGACGATTGGAGGCGTTGTACCGGGGACCGCTGCCGGAATCGGTGGGTGCGGCGTCGGAGATGTTGGGCGCCGCCGGGGGTGGGCGTGTCGAGGCGCCGGACCTGCGATTGGAGACTTTGTGTCCGGGGCGGGCGGTCGAGATCGAGGGCAGTTCGTACTACGCGGTGGAGCGAATGGCGTCGGTGTGCTGGCCACCGTGGCGACGGGTGTACGACCGGTTTCGGGGCTCGTGGGATGCGGAGGCGAGTGAGCGGCGTCGGATTGGTCCTCATCCGGAGTTGGCGACGGCATTGGATTGTGGTGCGGGCGGTCTGCTGTTCGTGGACCTGGAGACGTGCGGGTTTACGGGCACGCCGGTGTTCCTGATTGGGACGATGCATGTGGTGGAGGGAGACTTCCGGGTCGAGCAGTTGCTCGCTCGCACGTACGGCCAGGAGGCGGGAATCGTGTCCCGTTTCGGTCAGTTGCTCGAGGAGCGTCCTCACCTTGTGACCTATAATGGCAAGTCATTCGATTGGCCGTTCTTATCGGACCGTGCGACGGTTAGTGGCGTTCGTCTTTGCGCGCCGACAGGGCATTGCGACTTGCTGCACCATGCGCGACGTCGATTTCGAGACGTACTTCCGGACTGTCGGCTTCAGACCATAGAACAGTATGAGTGTGGTCGGCGTCGGAGCGGTGACATACCGGGTCGTGACATACCGTCCGCATATCACGGCTTCGTACGGACGGGCGATGCGCGCGAAATCCGGGATATTTTACATCATAATTTTTTGGACCTGGTCACACTGGCTGAGATTTTTGGTATTCTGGCATCTCAATGAGGCGGGTCGGCGTAGCATGTACGGTATTACCGGACGGCTGGATTTTCTTCGTCGGGGCGACGCGTGTGATTCGACGCGCCGAGGTGTTCGATCTCGGGATCATCGCGGTAAAGCATTGCAGGGTAACGGGATGCGCGTTTTCGGGGATGATCGGGGCATGGGACGTGTTTCGTTGGATCAACATGGCTGTGCATGCGGTACAGTCGCGCCGGGTACGCGTCGCTCCCGAGTTTGTCTGTAAGTCATTTGTTCACAGTGGCTTAGCCGGAGTCTCGTCGAGCGGAGCGTGCGTACGGGTCTTGGCATCGGGATTGCTTCGCTCGTAGTTCGGTCGGCGAGTGGTCGACACCGGACCCGTGGTATGGGAATCGCGGGGTCGGCCGGGATAGAATCAGTAGTCGAAGCACCGCGGGCGGAGGCGGGTATTCCTGTTCGCGTATTAGGGAAGGAAAGAAGCGCTATGAACGAAGAGACTTTTCAGCGGAAACTCGCGGAGCTGGTGGCTGAGATTGGGACTTTACCGGAGGCGGATCGTGAGCGTCTGACGCTGTTGGCGGAGCAGACGAAGGAGCGTCACAAGCAGTTGAAGGCTACGGTCGGGCAGCTTCAGGAGAGCATCGACTTTCTTCGGTTGTCGATCAAGTACATGCTATTCGATTTGGAAGCCACGCGTCGGGAGAACTCGCAGCTTCGCAAGATGCTTGAGGAAGGTGGCGAGTAGGGGGCGGCGATAGAAGCAGCCTATCGCGCCGTCGCACGGCTGTTCCGGTTTGCGGCGATCGTGAGGTAGCGGAATACACGTACCGGTATGGCGAACGAACGCCGGGCCCCGTTTGGCGGGTTCCGGCGTTCGTTTTTCTTGCGCGCACACGCCGCCGACCGCCCACGAGTTCCACTCCCCCTTTAGGGTCGCGTAGATCGGTTTCAGTGCCCCGGCCCGACTTGCGACGGCGACGTCCGTTTTGCTATGATACGAACCGAAGTGTGTTCTTAAGGTTTGATGTGCTTTGCGTCGTGACAGGGGCTGTCCGTGCCTGCGCGCGGGTAGTTCGAGGAGCCTGTTTATGTGTGGAACTAGGATTGTCATCGCCATCGTTGTTGTCGCCGTCACGTTTGGAGCGAGTCAGGGCTTGGCTGGCGCGCCGGCGGGATCGGGTAATGTCGCGGTGTCGCCGGGGACCGGCGGAGGCCAGCCGACGTACGGCGATCCGATTCCGGGGTTGTCGCCGGATCAGTTAGCGGCTTTCGAGGAAGGTCGGGAGCTGTTCAACACTGACGCGACGCCCGAGACGGGGTTGGGTCCAGTATTCAACAAGGAAGGTTGCGGGTCGTGTCACAATGCCGGGGACGATCCGTTGGTCCCGGCGATCGGTGGCGCGGGGGCGATCATGGTGACGCGCTTCGGCCGTTTCGTTGGTAAGGGGGAGTTCGATCCGATGGAGGAGTTCGGTGGATCACTTCGTCAGATGGCGACGATCGATATCGATTGCGAGGAGATCGTTCCGCCGGAGGCGGAGATCGTGGCCTTTCGGGTGACGACGCCGGCGTTCGGCGCGGGTTTGCTCGAGGCGATCTCGGATGAGACGATTCTCGCGGGTGCGGATCCGGGTGACGCGGATGGTGACGGGATCAGCGGTAAGGCTCACGTTGTATTTGACCCCTGGTTGGAGACGGAGCGTGTGGGCCGGTTTGGCTGGAAGGCGCAGGTCGCGAACCTCGACACGTTTAGCGCGGACGCGTCACTCAACGAGATGGGGATCACGAACATCTTGTTCGGCCAGGAGAACGATCCGAACGGGGTTTTCCCGCCGGAGCTTTCGGACTGCGATTTGGTGGACGATCCGGAGGATGCGCCCGATGGCGACGGAGTGTCGAGTTTCAACAAGATGGCGGTGTTCCAGCGGTTTCTCGCCGCACCACCTCGGACGCCGCTCTTGGACGGCCGGGGGTTCGGGCTATTTCGTCAAATCGGTTGCGACGACTGTCATACGCCGGTGATGTTCACGGGTGATAGCGAGTTCGAGTTCCTGGATCACAAGCCGGTGTTCCTGTTTTCGGATCTCCTGCTGCATGATATGGGCGCCTTGGGCGACGAGATCGTTCAGGGGGATGCGGAGGGCACGGAGATGCGGACGCCGCCGCTTTGGGGATTGCGGGTTAGGCCGCTGCTGCTGCACGACGGCCGCTCGGCGAGCGACGACGTCGATGCTCGTATCCGCGGAGCCATCGAGGGCGTGACGACACCCAAGGTCTTGCCGGGGCACGCCGGTGAGGCGGCTGCCAGCCGGGCAGCGTGGATGGCGCTTCCGCCGGCGGACCAGCAGGATGTTCTCGATTTTCTGAAGTCAATCTGACGCGGGGGCGTGGTTGGCGGCGACGTCGGGGGCGTCGTCCGCGTTCCAATCGGCGGATTCGGGGATGTTGTTTCCCAGAACGATCGGTGCGAGCCATCGCGCGACGAATCCGCACCGAGTCCAGCCGTTGTGCTGCCCGACGTGTCCGTCGACGGCCATTGACTGTTCGAACGCGATCTGCGTGAGCTTCTTCTCGTAGAGACGGGCTGCGTTTTCGGAGAGTCCTTCCGGCGTCTCGAAGCCGACGGCGCCGGCTGCGGGGCCGAAGCGGCGGTCGATCGTGCCAAAGATCGAGGTGCCGACAACGAGGAATGCGACATCGCGGGGCGAGTAGAAGTTCCAAATTCCGCGACGTGTGTGGCTTAGGGATCTGCTGAGATCGCGCTCCGGGGAGACCGCAGCCGCGAGGAGTATGATGCCGTCAACGGGGTGTGACTTAGGGAGCATCTCGACAGCCATGATCGCTATTCCACCGCCGCCGGAGTGTCCGACCACGAAGACCGGTCGGTCGGGGTAGGCCTCGATGTGCTTGATGATGCGTCTCGCGAGGTGGGCCGCTTGGCTTCGATTGCGATGGGTGTCGGTGAGGTGGATGTACCATCCGAGGGGTCCGGTCCAGGTGGTCCAGTCGTAGATATATACGCCGCCGGTTACGCCGCCCATTCGGAGTCCGCGAGCGATGTTCCGGTTAGTGTAGCTCTGTCCTTCGATGCCGGGGAGGATAAACACCATGCCGTCATTTTTCTGCCGCGGTGTGGGCCGAGGAAGGGACGCACATCCGGCGCCGAGCGAACTCACGCACAGAGCGATCACGGCGGCGAATCGCCGTGCGGAAACCTGTGGCGTGCACGCGCGCATTGGATTTGGCATGTGGGTGGGGGTGTACACTGCTGGTCCTGTTACCCGTCCGGTACGTCGCTTGATTCGCCGCTCAGCGTGGCGGCGGGGTCGAGATCGGTGTCGGTATCGATGAGTTCATCAAGAGCATGGCGTGCCGCACGTTGCTCAGCCTCCTTTTTGCTGGGACCCCAGGCGGCGGCGAAACGCGTGTTTCCGATGGCGACGCAGACTTCGAAGCACTTGCTGTGATCTGGTCCCTGCTCGTCGAGTTGGATGTACTGGGGGGTGGCGGAGAAGCACTTCTGTGCGTGTTGCTGGAGTAGTGACTTGTGGTTCTGCTCGGATTCGGAGTTGGCGGCTTCGTCGATGAAGGGACCTGCGACCCTTAAGATGAAGTTCTTCGCGGGCTCGAATCCTCCGTCGAGAAAGATCCCGGCGATGACGGATTCGAGGACGGCGGCGCGCAGTGAAGTGGGGACCGGTTCCCGGTTGGTCATGCCCTTTCCCAGGAAGAGCATTGGGGTGAGCTCGAGTTGGTCGGCCATTCTGGCACAGGTTTTTCGGGAGACGATGACGGATTTGAGCTTGGTGAGCTCGCCTTCGAGGAATTCGGGAAAGCGCTCGAACAGCTCTTCGCAAACGACAATGGCCAGGACGGAGTCGCCGAGGAATTCGAGGCGTTCGTTGCTCGCCAATCTGGAATCGGCAACCGAGGCGTGGGTGAGGGCCTGGCGCAGGAGTTCGGGGTCGTTGAACTCGTATCCGAGAAGATCCTGAGCTTGTTGAACAACTTCGGTTTTCGTCACCCGAGCATCCCACGAGCCCATGGCGAGCATCGCATCGACCGATGGTTCGATTCGAGGCGGCATTCGTCGAGGGCCGGCAAAATGGTTAATCGTGCCGCTTTGTCGGACGCGAATCGCAATTCGGCGCCGCGCGGCAGACGCCACACGACCCTATTCTAGCAGAGTATCGGATAAAAGGCTTGCGGAGTTTATGCGGGATCGGGCGGAGGGCAATCGCATCCGATTCTCAACCGCTTCTTGGACCCAGAACGGTGATGAGCGTGATGCGCCCGGCCGCCCGCGTCGCAGGACATCCGTGTCCCCGAGCGCTCAGGCGGATCCCGACGAATTGGATGTGATTGCCGGGGGCTGTACTTCCATCCTGGCTCAAGGGCGAGTGTTGTTCATAGTCTCGAAGCTCCACGATTGAGTAGCCGGGGGGCTGATGCCGTTGATCAACTGTTTGAAGGCGATCAGATCGAGCGGGTTGACGCTGCCGTTGCGGTTGATGTCCAGGAAGTCCACGTCGATCCCGGATGTCGGTGGATCGCCGTTGATAATCTGCTTGAAGCGCAGCAGGTCAAGCGGGTTGATGTTTCCGTCCTGATTCACGTCCGCCGGTAGAAATCCAAAGTCCATCCTGTCCGGCTCATTCGCTTTCGCCCCCATGTCGCCGAAGCTCTCGATGGGGTTGCCAGCCAAGTCCTCGACCGCGGCCACGATCGTCGTCCACTCCCACAAGGTGATGATCCGGTCCAGATGCACCGTCACGGTCACGTCGTCCGTCGTCGAGATCGACCGGACACGCTGCG